>JBIIBI010000060.1:0-5555 GCA_044239485.1 Microbacteriaceae bacterium
CGGTCGCGGCTTGTTCGACAAACGCCTGGACGCTCGTTGAGAACGATTCGTAGGGGTGGTGAACGAGCACTTCGCCCTCGTTGAGAGCGCCGAACAAATCGGCCGATGTTCCGGGCTCGGGGGACTGGAACTGGGCGACCGTCGTCGGACGGTGTTTGGCGAATTTCAGGTCGGGTCGTGCGATTCCGGTGACCTGAAAGAGCTGGTCGAGTCCGAGGATTCCGGGAAGTCGGTAGACCTCGCCATCGTCCATTCCAAGTTCGCGAATGAGTAAATCGAGAGTGACCGCGTCCATGTCGTCACTGATTTCGAGTCGAATCGGCGCGCCGAAACGCCGCCGCGAAAGCTCCTTTTCGAGCGCCTTGAGGAGATTTTCACCCTCGTCCGCATCAATCTCGAGGTCTTCGTTTCGGGTGACCCGAAAAAAGTGGTGATCGAGAATCGCCATGCCGGGGAAAAGGGAACCAAGGTGGTGGGCTATGAGGTCTTCGAGCGGAAGGAAACGAATCGGGCCGCCCTCTGACGTGGGCAATTCAACGAATCGCGGCAAAATGGCGGGCACCTTGACGCGCGCAAAGTTTTCTTCGCCCGACTTCGGATTTTGCACGCGAACCGCCAAATTCAACGACAGACCGGAAATGTAGGGGAACGGGTGCGCCGGGTCGACAGCCAACGGAGTGAGCACAGGGAAAATTTGTGAGACGAACAATTCGTCAATCGTCTTTCGGTCCGCGGGGGACAGGTCGTCGATTGGTGTGATCGAGACTCCGGCCGCCTCCAGTGCTGGGCGAATGACATCAGTGGTCAAGCGAGCATGGTCGACCTGAAGCGCGAGGGCCGCCGCATGGATATCGGCCAAAACTTGTTGCGGGCCGCGTCCAATGTTGTTGTGAACCGCAATTCCGGTTTCGACTCGGCGCTTCAGGCCCGCGACGCGAACCATGAAGAATTCGTCGAGGTTGTTCGCGAAAATTGCGAGGAAGTTGACGCGTTCAAGAAGCGGAATCGATTCGTCCTTCGCGAGTTCGAGCACACGCCCGTTGAACGCGAGCCACGACAATTCCCGGTCGAAAAAGCGATCCGCGGGAAGCGAGGCGTCGTTCGCCGGATGGGATTCGTCCCAATCGTCGTCGAGTTCGGCGTCGGTGGACCCCGTGGTGGGGTTCGTCTCGCTCATTCGTCTTCTCCTGTTGGCGCAAATCGATAACCGACGTTGCGGACTGTTCCGATCACCGATTCACGATCACCGAGTTTGAAGCGGAGGCGACGAACATGAACGTCGACTGTTCGTGTTCCCCCGAAATAGTCGTAACCCCACACGTCTGAGAGTAATTGCTCGCGGGTGAACACGCGACCCGGATTTGCCACCAAGTACCTTAACAATTCGAATTCTTTGAAAGTGAGGTCCAGAGGCCGACCGCTAGCCTTGGCCTGGTAGCTCGATTCGTCGATGGAAACCCCCGAGTGGCTCAATCCGGTTGTGGCAATACCGCTCGAGGACTGAATGGCCAGGCGGATTCGCGCGTCGACCTCGGCGAGTGTCGCCGACGGGAGCACAAAGTCGGTAACTCCCCACGAGCCATCGAGGACCGAGAGTGACGTGTCGGACACCACAATGAGCACGGGAATCGGTAATTGCGCTGAGGTCAACACCGCGGACAGGGACTTTGCCGCGACCAAATCGGTCACTCCGTCGATCAGAACGAGTTCGGCGTCGGGGTGAGACGCGAGAGATTG
The DNA here is from genome assembly GCA_044239485.1 of Microbacteriaceae bacterium. Classification (GTDB taxonomy): domain Bacteria; phylum Actinomycetota; class Actinomycetes; order Actinomycetales; family Microbacteriaceae; genus MWH-TA3. The sequence continues at coordinate 1,738 of JBIIBI010000060.1, forward strand.
GGGTGCGAGAGGCGCGACGGTTAGATGGTGAGGCAATAGCCCTAGGGCGGGAATGACCGAGGCGGAAGATGAGGAAAGCAGCAGTATTCGAGACACGACCCACCCCTCCCACGATTCGTTAAAGTCTAGGCGCGTTTAGCATGGTGATATGCCCCGCAAATTCGCATCCGCACTCCCCTCGTGGATTGTTGCCATTGCCGGGACCGTCTTTGCGGTGACTCTCGGATCCGCACAGTGGGCAGAGGTGATTTCGGTGACAATCGGCGCATCGCTCGTGTTGTCGTTCGTTGTTCAATTGTCGATGCAGCGAAAGCAGGGCCTCGTCAATCGTCTCGCGTTCACGACAGCGGGAAGCCTCGTCATCGGCGCCGTGGGAATCGTGGTCGCGTTGGTGCAATACGGATTAGGCTGAACCCATGATCTTCTGGTTTGAAATCTTCTTCTTGGTGCTCTTGGGGCTCGCGTTCGTGGCAATCGGCTTCACCAGCATTGTCGTTCTCGTTCGACTCTTCCGCGGTCAGCGCTGACGATGTCCAACCCCTTCGTCGACCAACGTCGGCTGATAGAGGGGAACGCCGCGGTCGCGATCGAGGCGGGCGTTGTCCTCGTCACCGGGCCCGACCGATTCGACGTCCTCAACGCGACGCTCAGTCAAGACCTGCGCGGCCTCGCCGTCGGAGAATCGCGTGACGCCCTCGAACTCGATGGTCAGGGACGAATTCAACACAGTATTCACGTGCTCGAATCGTCCGACGGCACTCTTCTCGTCGTCCCCGGAGCGTCGGGGGCCGACGTTGCGGCGTGGCTCGACGCCCGAATCTTTATGGAGGACGTCCAGGCCTTCGACGTGACAGCCCAGTTCTCGGTGTGGGGCGGAGCCGTCGCGTTCGGCGACCTCGCCTGGACCGACCCGTGGCCGACGATCGCGCCCGGTGGAGTGACGTATGGCGAAACCGAGATTCCCGCCTGGACGTGGGTCGAAACGCTCCTTCCCGCGGGCGAAAAGCCCAACGTTGATGTTGTCGACGCAGACCTCGTCGACCCCCTGCGCGTAGTCGCCGGACGGCCATCGATGGCCGAGGTCGACGATCGATCCCTCCCGCACGAACTCGATTGGCTGCGAACCGCCGTTCATCTGTCCAAGGGGTGCTACCCGGGCCAAGAAACGGTGTCCAAGATTCACAACATCGGGCACCCGCCGCGACGATTGTTGCGGCTGCACCTGGACGGTTCCGATTCTGTGTTTGTCGAAGCCTCAGACCCTGTCTGGGCGGGGGGCGATGTGGTCGGCAAGGTAACGACAGCTGGCTTCCATTTCGAGGACGGGCCAGTGGCGCTCGCGGTCATCAAGCGAAACGTCGACGTTGGGGCGATCCTGACCGTCGTGCACGATGATCACCCGTTGACCGCAACTCAGCAGGTCCTCGTGCCACCCAGCGCGGGCGCTACCGCTGCGGAGCGACTGCGTCCCAGTCGACCGTAATCTCGCCAAGTCGCCACGCGGCGGCCGTTCCTTGAACCGGCCAACCCGACTCTTTCATGGCGCGAACGGTGGCAATCCAACGCTGACTCGGTGAATAAACCTGGAGTGGTGCAAAAACCGCCCAGTGTCGATCGAGGTCCGCGAGGAACCGGTGGATTGGCTCCCCGTCGACGTTTCGATGAATCAGGGCCTTCACTAGTCGCTCGGCGGCGATGCTGGGTGATTCCAGTTCCGCCAACCGAAGGGCGACGGTGAAGGATTCGGGTCCGTTCACACCGAGCGAAACCCACGTGGCCACTCGGCCGATTTCGTCGCAGGTTCCGTCGAGGAATATCCCACCCGGCGATAGTCGCGTCTGAACCCGCGCCCAGATGTCGGCGACCTCTGGCTCGTCGTACTGGCGCAAAACGTTGAACGCGCGAATCACGTCCGCGGTGCGATTTTCGGGAAGCGGAATTTCAAACCCGCCGCGGATGAACGAGACCCTGTCGGTCGCGCTCGCTTGTGCGCTGGCGACGCGTTCTGGGTCGATTTCTATGCCGATCACGCGAAGCCCTGGCTGTAAGCTCGCGAGCCGGTCGGCCAGTTCGAGTGTCGTGTGTGGCAGAGCGCCGTAACCGAGATCGACGACGATTGGGTCGAGCATCGCCCGAAAACGGGGGTGACGAGACAACCATCGATCGGCGCGCCGAAGGCGGTTCGTGCCCGTCGTTCCGCGGGTGATTCGTCCGACTACCACCCCACCATTCTGGCTCGTTAGGCTAATGATCATGACTCACACGCTGATTTTGCTTCGTCACGGAAACTCGATCTGGAATCAGAAGAACCTCTTCACCGGCTGGGTCGACGTTCGGCTGTCGGAGCAAGGCGTCGTTGAGGCCACGCGCGCGGGGGAACTTCTCGCGCAGAGCGGACTGAAACCCGATGTTCTGTACACGAGCGTTCTGTCGCGTGCGATTCAGACGGCGAACATCGCCCTCGACACGGCCGACCGACTCTGGATTCCGGTGAAGCGTTCGTGGCGACTCAATGAGCGTCACTACGGCGCACTTCAGGGCCTGGACAAGGCGCAGACCCTCGAAGAGTTCGGGCCGGAGCAGTTCCAGTTGTGGCGTCGGTCGTTCGATGTTCCACCGCCGGCTCTTGATGACAATTCAGAGTTCTCGCAGGCACACGACGAGCGATACGCAGATCTGGGTGCGGACCTGCCTCGAACTGAATCACTGTCTCTCGTGATTGACCGCATGCTTCCGTATTGGACGAGCGACATCGCCCCCGACCTCCGCGCGGGTAAGACCGTGTTGGTCACGGCCCACGGAAATTCTCTTCGCGCTCTCGTCAAACACCTCGAGGGCATTAGCGACGACGCGATCGCCGAGCTAAACATCCCGACCGGAATTCCGCTCGTTTACGTTCTTGACGACAACTTGACGCCAATCGGCGCGGGCGAATACCTGGACCCCGAGGCGGCAGCAGCCGGCGCGGCCGCTGTGGCAAACCAGGGGAAGAAATAGGAAGCGACTAGCCCTCGGGAGTGGGGGACGGAGTCGCGGAAGGCGATACGACCGGCTCGGGAATGAACAACGACGGTGCGTACAGAGCATAGAGCGAATGCGAGGCGTCGAGAACGGGGATCGCCATCGCCACTCCGTCTTGTCCGCCGTACTGGAAGTAGATGTCGACATACTGGCCGGCTTTGAGCGCGGTGCCGGTTGCGATCGCGGGGTTGCCGTCGGCGAGACCGACCTTGGTAATCCCCTCGTTCGCAACGACCGTTAAATCGACGGGAGTCTCAGTGCGAAACTGCACAGTCAGGTATTGAACGTTCGTCGTGTTGTTGACGCTGGTGAAAACCAGCGATGCATCGCCTGACTCGTCGGTGATGACAAGCACGTTGCGCAATTGAAGCCCACCAACGTCCACGTTGAGCCCGTCGCTCGCCGAATAGGGCTTCAGCGTTGCTGCGTCGACAAAGATGCCGCAGCCGGCGGTTCCCAACAACAGAGTTGCGGCGAGGGTGGTACTGGCGAGTGCGCGAATGTTCACGACAAATCCTTATCGAGTGAGGCGGTAATTCCTCATTCAGTCTAGCGGAGCGGGCACCAGCACCTCGCGGGACGATTCAGGGCGGTCCTCTGTGGTAAAATTGAAGTTCTGCTAAAGGAGAACCCAATACATGGCATTCAAAGTCGGCGAAACCGTCGTTTACCCCCACCACGGTGCGGCAAAAATTATCGCAATCACCACTCGTGATTTTCAGGGTGAACAGCAGAAATTCCTCAAGCTTCAGGTTTCCCAGAGCAACCTCGAGATCATGGTTCCCGAAAGCAAGGTC
>JBIIBI010000005.1:0-18505 GCA_044239485.1 Microbacteriaceae bacterium
ACCAATGATGAACCAGTGCCGGGAGTTCGTCTGTTCCATCATGAGCGGCACTGATGCCGCCAACTGGTCGAGAGGGGTTTCACCAAACTGGAAGAAGTGCGCGCCCGAAGGTGAGTGTTCGCTCATAGCTGCAGCAAGAAAAAGAGTTCCACGCGCGGTGGCGACCGGCCGAATTGCCTGGAGGGATGCGGATGAGATGCACGCAACAACAACGTCGCATTGTTCGGTGACCGTCAAGTGGTTGAAGGCGTTAAGCGCCGCTCCTTGATCTGTTCGATCGTCCGCTACGACGAGTTCCGCTGGCTGGCGGCCAAAGGCGGAACTAGCGTTCAGCTCCTCCACGGCGAGCGTGGCGGCATTCGCAACCGCACGACCCAACAGTCCAGCTGTGCCCGAGAGTGGCGCGAGGAGTCCGATCTTGAGACCGCTAGGGGAGCGGGACTCTGAGTCGGGGGAAGGGGCGACAGCAAACCACGGGAGGCACTCTGAGCCCAACTGGACCTTTACCGCGATGCGCGTTCCCCCTTCGATCGGCTTAAGGTCCATACGGATGTGTCCACTCCAGGGGGTCTCCTGCGCGATAGACACACGCTGGTGCTTGACCACCTCAATGATGCGACCGGACGACTCAATCGTCGAACCGTCCGGATGGGGAATGCTGAACATGACGGCCGCACCGACGTCGAGATTCAGGCAGTGCTTGAGAATTGGCCAACCACAGGTGTCGCCACTAGAAAGCTCATTCCACAACTCGCTGGGCAGCTTCGCGGACTCCGCGTTGACGAAGAAGCTGAGGTCGCCCGGCAAAAGTTATGGCCTTCCGGGCTCCGCGTCAGCGGCCAATTGATTAACGTCGTCCTGGTAAACGTCGCGTAAGAATTGCAAAACGTCCTCGGCGCGGTTGGTTCCGAGCGAGTAATAACGAAACTGGCCTCGTCGCTGTTCAACGACCATGTCTGCATCCCGAAGCACACGCAGGTGGGAAGAGATGGCGGCGCGAGTTACATCCGGAAAATGCTCGGCGAGCGAACTGACCGCAAGTTCGACGTCTTTACTGAGTATTTGCAGAATCGACCTTCGCGTCGAGTCTGCCATTGCTGAGAAAGCCATCTTGGCGCTGTCGGGCATTCTTCCTTCTTCGGTTGGGTGTCTACTGGGTGATTCTTGTTGCAATTTTGAATAGGTAAATGTATGCTTACCTATTAGTTTATTATCGTATTCAACAACGTCAGGATACTGGTTTCGATGGCGAAAGTCCACAACAAACGTTTTGAAGAAGGCCCCGTGCTCGACGAGGGTGAGTTGCTCACGGCGGCTGAACTCGCGGAACTCCAACTCAGCCGATTGCAGTGGAGCGTGAGACACGCCTACGAAAATGTTGCCGCATATCGCGCCAAGTTTGATGCAGCAGGGGTTGGTCCTGATGACATCCAAACGCTCGGTGACCTCCGCAGGTTTCCATTTACGACCAAGGAAGATCTGCGTCAGAACTATCCGTTTGGTATGTTCGCAGTGCCCGCCGACGAGGTCGCCCGCATCCACGCGTCGTCCGGCACCACGGGCAAACCGACGGTTGTGGGCTACACACAAAACGACCTCGATGTATGGGCAACTGTGGTCGCACGCAGCCTTCGAGCCTCCGGAATACGTGCGGGAATGCGGGTGCACAACGCCTATGGCTACGGACTTTTTACCGGCGGCTTAGGTGCTCACGCCGGGTTAGAGAAACTGGGCGCAACAGTCATTCCCGTTTCAGGTGGTCAGACAGCTCGCCAGGTGCAGTTAATCCAGGACTTTTCGCCCGAGGCGATTTTGTGCACGCCAAGCTATCTATTGACCATTGCTGACGCAATGGAGGAGGCTGGCATGGACCCTCGGTCGTCTAGCCTTCGTGTGGCTGTGCTCGGCGCAGAGCCGTGGACAGAGCAGATGCGTCAGGAACTAGAGGAACGACTCGCAATAGACGCCGTGGATATCTACGGACTCAGTGAGGTGATGGGGCCTGGCGTTGGCAACGAATGTGTCGAGACGAAAGATGGACCTCACATCTGGGAGGATCACTTTTATCCAGAAGTCATTGACGCAGAGACAGGGGAGGTGCTCCCAGACGGCGTTGAGGGAGAGCTTGTTTTCACCTCGTTGACGAAAGAGGCGTTCCCCGTAATCCGTTACCGGACACGCGACCTCACCCGCCTGCTGCCAGGAACTGCGCGACCGACGATGAGGCGGATTGCCAAGATTGTTGGTCGAAACGATGACATGATCATCCTCCGCGGGGTAAATCTCTTTCCGACGCAAATTGAGGAAATAGTGCTTGGGATGGCTGAATTATCGCCTCACTTCATTCTCGAATTGCGTCGGGTGGGCCAGATGGATTCGCTCACGGTAAAGATTGAACGACGCGGCGACATTTCGACCACCGTCGCCGAGGAGGGTGGGAAACTACTCACTCGGCGCATCAAAGAGATTATCGGCACGAGCGTTGACGTCTCCGTCGTCGATCCTGGAACATTGCTTCGATCCGAGGGCAAACTGAAGAGGCTTTATGACCTCCGCTGACTGGGACTACCTTCCCGGGAGAGTTACCCAGATTCGAATCTGCTTCAACCAATCGTGACCCAATGACACCGTCGCCAATCACGAGCACGACCAACGAGGAATTAGACAATAGAGGGGCGGGACTGGAATGACAGAGGCATTCGTGGTTGATGGCGTTCGGACGCCAATTGGTCGATACGGAGGTTCGTTGTCGAGCGTTCGCCCGGATGACCTCGCTGCAATTACCATTGCCGAGCTCGTTTCTCGAAGCGGTGTTGACCCGTCGATGATCGACGATGTTGTTTTCGGCGACGCTAACCAGGCGGGAGAAGATAATCGCAATGTCGCTCGGATGGCGGTTCTCCTTGCGGGGTTGCCCGACTCAGTTCCAGGCATAACGGTCAATCGGCTTTGTGCCTCCAGCCTCTCTGCTGTGCATCTGGCCGCCAGCATGGTTAAGTCGGGCGAAGCAGATGTTGTCATCGCGGGTGGAGTTGAATCGATGACGCGCGCGCCATGGATTCTCGCTAAGCCGGAACGTGCGTTTGGCAAACCAGGAGAGCTTGTCGATTCATCGCTTGGGTGGCGATTCGTCAATCCTCGGCTTGCCGCCCGCGAAATGGCGACATTCTCGATGACGGAGACTGGCGAATATGTAGGGCAACGTGAAGGCGTGAGTAGAGCCCATGCAGATGCATTCGCGCTTCGCTCGCATGAGCGCGCTTTGGCGGCCATCGCAGCAGGGCATTTCGATCGCGAGATTGTTGCCGTCGAGACAGCGGAGGGAGTGACCGTGGCGACGGATGAAGGACCCCGTGCAAATACGACCCTCGAACGGCTTGCGAGTCTCAATCCGGTTGTTAGCGGAGGAAGCATTGTCACCGCCGGTAACTCATCCAGCCTGAATGACGGTGCTGCGGCTGTGCTCATCGCGAGTGGCGAAGCGGTTGAGAGGCTCGGGCTCACCCCCCGCGCCCGCGTGGTCGGAGGGGCATCCGCGGCGCTTGCACCCGAGGTCATGGGTTTAGGACCTGTCCCCGCTACGCAAAAACTCTTGTCGCGCACAGGTGTTCGGGTAGATCAGCTCGGGGCTGTAGAACTTAACGAGGCGTTCGCCACCCAAGCACTTGCCTGTATCCGCCTAATCGGTCTCGATGAAGAAATCGTGAACGCAAACGGTGGCGCCATCGCTCTGGGCCATCCGCTCGGAGCTTCCGGTGCCCGGATACTCGTGACTCTCCTGGGCCGCATGGAACGTGATCGGGTGAAGCACGGCTTAGCAACGATGTGTGTCGGTGTTGGCCAGGGGGCCGCTCTTCTCGTGGAGTCAGTCTGATGACGTCGAACCTTCAAATTGACGACAGCCGGGACGATCGGCTGCATGTGCGGCTTAATCGGCCTGCGGTGAAAAATGCAATCGACCGTGTAATGGTCGGCGAGTTGCATGATGTGTGCGCGTTACTGGAAACAAAGCCACGCATCCTTATTGTGAGTGGGGCTGGCGGAGTGTTCGCCTCAGGCGCCGACATTGCTGAACTTCGTGAACGCAGGGCCGCGGACGCGCTCGAAGGAATCAATTCCGGACTCTTTCACCGCATCGCGTTGCTCCCCGCTCCGGTGATCGCAGCCGTCGATGGGTGGGCGCTAGGGGCCGGCGCTGAGTTGGCATATGCCGCAGACTTTCGCATTGCGTCAAATCGTTCGAACTTCGGAAACCCCGAGGCTTCGTTGGGAATCCTCGCTGCCGCCGGTGCCACCTGGAGGCTCGCCGAGCTCGTTGGCGAACCCCTCGCGAAGGATGTCCTTCTTGCTGGGCGCATTTTGTCGGCGGGTGAGGCACTCAATGCGGGGCTTGTGACCGCGGTTCACGAGCCAGACGAACTGGATGCGGCGGCCGACGCACTAGCTGATCGCATCGCAAAACTTGATCCTCTTGCGGTGCGAGAGACCAAGCGTGTGATGGCTGCAAATCGGATTGAGCATCCACGGATTGATGACGAGGCGCAGGCAGTGTTGTTCGAATCGCCGGAGAAGTATCGCCGCATGACCGATTTTCTCGAGAGGCGTCGGAAATGACTGGTGTGCCGCACCGTGTTGGAGTGATTGGTGGAGGCCGAATGGGGTCGGGGATCGCGCACGCTTTTCTGCTGGCGGGTTCGTCAGTGACCCTGCTCGAACGTAATGAAGAGGCAGCTGACCGAGCGCTCGAGGCATTGGCTGCCGCGGTAGACATGAGCATCAGCCGCGGCTCTTCCCAGGAGTCACGAGTTGACTTGCTCGCTCGCTACACCACTACTCTCGACACTAACGATCTCGCTGAGAGTGAACTTGTGGTGGAGGCAGTGCCCGAAGATTTTGCGCTAAAGTCCGAAATGCTCGCGAAAATAGAGGCAGTAGTTAGTGATGAGACGTGGCTTGCCTCGAATACATCGTCGTTGTCAATCTCCTCGATGGCTGAGGCGCTTTCTCGGCCAGAGCGCTTGGTTGGGTTGCATTTCTTTAATCCCGTACCCAGTTCGACTCTCGTTGAGATCGTTCGCGGTGCGCAGTCAGCGCCTGAACTCATCGAATGCGCAAAGGCTTGGGTTGTGGCAATTGGCAAAACGCCGGTCACGGTCAACGACTCGCCCGGCTTCGCAAGTTCGCGGCTCGGAGTCGTCATCGCTCTTGAAGCGATACGTATGCTTCAAGAGGGCGTTGCGTCTGCTGACGACATTGATGCGGCGATGGTGTTGGGCTACAAGTTTCCCGTTGGTCCCTTGCGCCTCACTGACATGGTTGGCCTTGACGTGCGGCTAGGAATCGCCAACTTTCTGCATAGTGAGCTCGGCGAGCGTTTCGATCCGCCCGCGCTCCTCCAAACTATGGTCGCGGAGGGCAAGCTAGGTCGAAAGAGCGGTGAAGGGTTCTATCGATGGAACGATTAGCGCCGATCAACAATAAGATTCGTGATGCGAACCGTGCTCACGCGCGCGCCAGTCTCGTCCGTAATGACGACTTCATGGCTCGTGACGGTCTTACCCAAGTGGATTGCAGTGGCCACGCCGGTGACGATTCCGTCGCGTGCACCACGATGGTGAGTGCCGTTGATGTCCAATCCCACCGCCAATTTCCCGAGCGAGCTTGCGTGAATGACAGCGGCCCACGATCCAAGCGCTTCTCCAAGAACCATCGAGGCCCCACCATGCAACAAGCCGAACGACTGTGTGTTGCCGTTCACGGGCATTGTCGCAACGACGCGCTCAGCAGATTCTTCGAGAACCACGATGCCGAGTTTCTTATCGAGGGCGCCGAGTTCGATTGCCCAGGGGGATTCCGTCATGACGTCATTCTACTAAACGTTCATCAAGCAAGGGGAAACAGATTATGACCAGCACTGCCGTTGACATTCGCGTACTGCCAAGTTTTGTCCAGGGACAATGGTGGCAAGCCAAAACCGGCTCGCCAATCAGGGACGCATCGACGGGCGATGTGATTGCATTCTCGGGGAGTGATGGTCTCGACTTGGAGGGTGCGATCGACTACGCGCGCACAGTGGGTCAGCGCGCTCTCGGCGAATTGACCTTCCACCAACGCGCCCTCATTCTGAAAGCGTTGGGAGTAGCGCTTACGGCAGAGAAAGATCATCTCTATTCGGTGAGTGATACCACCGGGGCAACCCGGCGGGACTCTCTTGTGGACATCGATGGTGGCATCGGCGTGTTGTTCACCTATTCTTCCAAGGGCCGCAGAGAACTGCCAAATACGCGCACCCGCATAGTTGACGGTGAGCACGAAAACCTTTCGAAGGACGGGTCATTCGGTGGCCAACATGTATTCGAACGGATACCGGGTGTTTCGTTTCAAATCAACGCTTTCAATTTTCCGGTGTGGGGCATGCTTGAGAAGTTCGCACCTGCCTTTCTTGCGGGTGTTCCTTCTATCGTCAAGCCCGCGTCGCCCACCGCAACTCTCGCTGAGGCGGCGGTACGGGTCATGGTGAACTCGGGGCTCCTGCCCGACGGAGCGCTACAGCTCGTTTGCGGAGCGGTTCGTCAAACTCTTGATTTACTCGATGTTCGCGATCACGTGTCATTCACCGGATCGGCGGACACTGCGGCCAGTCTTGCGGTTCACCCCGGCGTGATTCGCCGAGGGGTAGGTTTCACTGCGGAAGCAGATTCACTCAATGCTGCAATTCTCGGACCGGATGTCAGGGTAGACGACCCCGAGTTCGAAGCGTTCGTCGCGTCCGTTGTGGCTGAAATGACGACCAAAGCTGGACAGAAGTGCACCAGCATCCGTCGCATCATCGTCCCAGAACTTGTCGCCGACGAACTTGTCAACGCGATCGCCGAGCGGATAACTGCGCGCACTGTGCTCGGTGATCCGCGGGTGGAGGGCACAACAATGGGTCCGCTCGCAAGCATTGAACAGCGAGAAGATGTCGTGCGCAGTGTCGAGGCACTCATCGCCGGGGGTGGGCGCGTTGTCTTTGGAGATGCGGGCGCTCCCGAAGTGAGACTGGCCGATGGCAACGTGAGCCACGCCATTGACGGCGCCTTCATCAGTCCTATCCTGCTGCGATTTGACGATGCGGACACCGACGCGGTGCACGAGATTGAGGCTTTTGGTCCGGTTGCTTCGATTGTCACCTATTCATCGCCGGATGATGCTGCGAGGTTGGCAAATCGTGGTGGCGGTTCGCTCGTTGCTACGGTGTGTAGTCACGACCGGGAGTTCGTCGCGAGAACAATCTCGCTGATCGCTCCGTTTCATGGCCGAATCTTGGTTCTTGATCGCGATGTTGCGCGCAGTTCGACCGGGCACGGATCGCCGGTTCCGCACCTCGTCCACGGTGGCCCGGGTCGCGCTGGTGGTGGAGAAGAATTGGGAGGTATCCGAGCGGTCAAACACTTCATGCGCCGCATTGCGCTGCAAGGTTCACCCGAGACACTCAGCCTGCTCACGGAACAATGGCGCAGTGGCGCCACCGTGTTCGACGGTGAGCATCCCTTCCGCAAATCGATTGCGCGACTTCGCACTGGTGACCGCATTGTTTCTGCCGAGCGAGAGGTCACTCTCGCGGACATAGGGCATTTTGCAGAGTTCACCGGAGACACTTTCTACGCCCACACCGACGAGGAGGCCGCAGCGGCGAACCCGTTCTTCCCCGGGAGGGTCGCTCACGGATACCTTCTGCTTTCGTGGGCGGCAGGATTGTTCGTTGATCCCGACCCAGGTCCAGTCCTCGCCAACTATGGACTCGAAAACCTACGCTTCGTTACCCCCGTGTCACCCGGGGACAAGGTCAGGGTGACGCTTACGGCGAAGCAGATCACGCCACGTGAGAATGAGGAGTATGGCGAGGTCAGATGGGATGCCGTCCTGGTTAATCAGAGTGATGAAACCGTCGCGACGTATGACGTCCTGACGCTGGTGGCCAAACAGGATTAGTCAGTGGCCTTAGCAAGTCCGTCGAAGGCCACGCTGATTACGTCGTCGGCGAGGCGGTCAGGCGTTATTGGGCCACCAGGGCGATACCATTCGACAATCGAGTTGATCATTCCAAAAAGAAGCCTCGTTGTTGTGCGCGCATCGATGTCTGCCCGGATTGTGCCGTCACCCCGTGCTTCCTCCACGAGTTTGGCGACCGCATTATTGAAATCCCGTCGTCGCTCAAGGGCCTGACGTTCGACCTCAGTGTTGCCTCGTAGCCGAAGCAGAAGAGTGACATAGGGCAGATCCTTCACAAGGACTTCAACCGCGCCACGCAGGACGGATCGCAGCCGGCTTTCGGCGGGGCCCTTGGTGGCACCGTCCCTAGTCAACACGAGTTCAAGTTCGCTTAGTGCGCGGTCAAGCGCGAGACGCAGTAGGTCTTCTTTTCCTGAAACGTGATAGTAGACCGCGGATTTACTGGTCCCCAGTCGTTGGGCCAGCATCCCCATTGAGGTGGCTTCGTAGCCGTGGTCGTTGAACGCTGCGACCGCTATGTCCAGCACAGAGGCAAGGTCGTACGCCTCGCGGCCTGCGCGACCGTTGCCGGTGCTGCGCCCGGGTGATGTATGTGCCATTTCGCCTCCGAAATCGTCCGAATTCTGACCTTACTTGAATCCTTGTTCCGACCTGCCCAATATGTTATAGTCTACTGAACGACCAGTAAGTAACTCTAAGGAGATGCAATGACTGATATCAGGGTGTTGGGCAAAAGCGAGGGCTCAGTCGACGAGGCGGGCGCAGCTCGTTTTGCCGAACTACTGGCCAACGAGCAGCGTGTCGAACCGACAGACTGGATGCCCGAGGGCTATCGCAAAACCCTTATTCGCCAGATTTCTCAACATGCTCATTCCGAAATAATTGGCATGCAACCTGAGGGAAACTGGATCACCAGGGCTCCCAGTTTGAAGCGCAAGGCCATTTTGATGGCCAAGGTGCAGGACGAAGCTGGACATGGCCTTTACCTTTACTCGGCGGCACAGACCCTCGGGGTTGATCGCGAGACTATGTTTCAGCAACTCATCACGGGAGCGGCCAAGTACTCTTCCATCTTCAATTACCCCACGCCGACCTGGGCTGATATGGGTTCGATCGGCTGGCTTGTCGACGGCGCTGCCATCTGCAATCAAGTCCCTTTGTGTCGCGCATCGTATGGCCCGTATGGGCGAGCGATGGTTCGCATCTGCAAAGAGGAGTCGTTCCATCAGCGTCAAGGATTCGAAATCCTATTGCACCTCATGCGCGGCACCGACGCACAGAAGGCAATGGCTCAAGAATCTGTCAACCGCTGGTACGCCCCCGCGCTAATGATGTTTGGCCCGCCCGACGATGATTCACCCAATTCTCGGCAAAGTATGGAATGGAACATCAAGCGCTTCAGTAATGATGAACTACGTCAGCGTTTTGTCGACATGCTCGTACCCCAGGCAGAGATTCTCGGCGTCACTCTGCCGGATCCGCACATCAAGTGGAACGAAGAACGTGGGCACTTCGACTTTGGCGAGCTTGACTGGTCGGAGTTCCAGGATGTGTTGGCTGGCAACGGCCCCGCCAACTCAATCCGGGTTGCCCGACGACGTCAGGCCCACGAGGACGGCGCATGGGTTCGCGAAGCGGCTCGCGCGTACGCAGATTCCCGCACCGAGGAGCGAGTTGCCTCGTGACCAGTCCAGGTGACTCCGGCGGTCGCGAAACGTGGCCGATGTGGGAAGTGTTTGTGCGATCGAGCCGTGGGCTTTCCCATGTGCATGCGGGATCCCTACATGCGTCCGACGAAACGATGGCGGTGCGTAATGCCCGCGACCTTTACACCCGTCGGGCAGAGGGCGTCTCGATATGGGTTGTGCGTGCGTCGGACATCACGGCGTCTGACCCCGATGCGCGAGGTGCATTCTTTGAATCGCCTCAAGGCAAGGAGTATCGTCACGCCACCTACTACACCGAGTCTGATTCGGTGCCCCACTTATGAGCCACACCAGTAACCGTTCGATATCCACCGCGGTCACCGCCGAAACAATCGCGACCGCGGGCGTTGTCGCACCCGAATCCGTTGCACGGTATGCACTCGCGCTTGGTGACGATGCGCTGATTCTCGCGCAACGATTAGGTGAATGGATTGCTCATGCCCCCGAACTAGAAGAAGATGTTGCGCTGGGTAACATCGCGCTGGACCAATTGGGGCATGCACGCAGTTTTCTCACCTACGCGTCATCGGCCTGGGGAAAAACCGAGGATGATCTCGCTTATTTCCGCGACGAATCTGAATTCCTCAATCGACAACTGTTCGAGCAACCCAATGGGGACTTCGCCCAAACGATTGCTCGTCAACTCGTGACATCTGTTTACTTTGAGATGTTGTACACCACGCTCTCGCAGTCGACGGACCCGACTCTTGCGGCCATCGCCGCCAAGGCAGTCAAGGAGCTTCACTACCATGTGGATCACAGCACTCAATGGTTGTTGCGACTAGGGCTCGGTACAACCGTTTCACGTGAACGCATGCAGCGGGGTCTCGAGGCTGTGTGGCCATTTGTTGCAGAGCTCTTTAGCTCCGACCCGCTGACAGAAGGACTAGAGGGTATTGCTGTTAATCCATCTTCACTTCGGGTTGAGTTCGACCGAGTCACGCAGCAGGCAATCGCCGATGCTGGGCTGACGTTGCCGACAACACCCGCAGTGCGCGGCGGCGGGCGGTCAGGGATTCACACCGAATCCCTCGGCCCACTGCTCGCCGAGATGCAGGTGCTCGCTCGCGCTCATCCCGGGGCGACGTGGTGATGGACGTCGAAAAGGTAGCCCGTCCCCGTCCCGTGGGAGGAGATGAGCTGGAGATTTGGAATCTGGCCGCGACCGTTGTCGACCCAGAGGTGCCCGTAGTCACAATCGAAGATCTGGGTGTTTTGCGACACGTCGAACTTACTGATGACGGGGGCGTTATCGTTCAGCTCACGCCGACGTATTCCGGATGCCCTGCGATTGATGCCATGCGCGACGACGTTGTGTCAGTGATTACTGATGCGGGGTATTCCGAGGTGCGTGTCGACGTGGTGCTTGCACCCGCATGGACCACAGATTGGATTAGCCAGTCCGGTCGCGACAAGCTCGAAGCCTACGGAATTGCGCCGCCTGCGCCTCGACGAACAGATGGCAAGGTGAACCTGGGGCTCGGCATCCGGTGCCCTCGATGCGGATCACTTCACACCCGGCAGTCATCACGTTTTGGTTCAACTGCGTGCAAGGCGCTCTTCGTTTGCCAACGTTGCCACGAGCCGTTTGACTATTTCAAGGAACACTGATGCCTTCCTCGAAAACCAAGCGTCGCGGGCGATTTCACGACCTCACCATCTCGCAGGTGAGGAAGCTCACAGAAGATGCAATTGAGGTGAGCTTTGCGGTCCCGGACGAGCTCCTTGACGACTACAACTACTCGCCCGGTCAGTACATCGCGTTGCGCGCGACGGTCGAAGGGGAAGACGTCCGACGCAGTTATTCGATTTGTCAGGCACCGGTCGTTGGCGAACTTAAAGTGGGTATCAAGCGCGACCTCGGTGGCCTCTTTTCCACCTGGGCAATCGAGAACTTGACGTCGGGAATGCAGTTGTCCGTCATGGTGCCCGAGGGAACATTCGTTTCCCAACGACTAGAACCCGGCGCACACTTCGTAGCAATCGCGGCGGGCTCCGGAATCACCCCCGTGATTTCGCTCGTTGAGAGCGCCCTGGCCGCAGACCCACTCAGCCGCTTCTCGCTCATTTATTCCAACCGCACCGCGATGGACACGATGTTTATTGATGAGCTTGCTGATTTGAAGGATCGTTACCCCACACGGCTCGCGCTCTACCATGTTCTCACCCGAGAGATGCGGAGTTCTGAACTGCTGTCGGGTCGCCTCGACAGCCCAAAAATCAGCGGCATACTGGAAAATCTCATTTCCCCGACCGACGTGAATGAGTGGTTCATCTGCGGACCCTTCGATCTCGTGCAGTTAGTGAGAGACACGCTCGCTCAACATGGTGTGGAACCACAGGACATTCGATACGAACTGTTTACGACTGGTCGTCCCGAGGACCTTGGCGGCCAATCTGGTCGGTCGGTCGTTGTCGAGGCCGGTCAAGATGTGCACACAATCACCTTCCGGCTGGACGGAACGTCTGCAACAGTGACGACACCTGTTCACGGCAACGAGAGCATCCTTAACGCAGCGCTTCGGGTACGCAGTGATGTGCCTTTTGCCTGCGCCGGAGGGGTTTGCGGAACTTGCCGCGCAACCGTGGTCTCGGGCACCGTAAACATGGTAGAGAACTTTGCGCTGGAACCCGATGAAATCGAGCGCGGCTACGTGCTCACCTGTCAGTCCATACCGACGAGCAAATTCGTCGAGATTAACTACGACTCCTAGGAGAAACATTGTCGATTGACCTCACTATCAGCGGTCTCGTGGCCGAAATCGTGCTCAACGCACCAGAACGATTAAATGCAATCACTGAATCAGACCTCGTCGATCTGGGGTCAGCGCTGAGCGAGGCAGAAGAAGCACGTGTCGGCGCTGTTCTGCTACGCGGCGAGGGACGCGCGTTCTGTGCGGGTCGTGACATTAGTGATGTGGTGCCAGCAACGGACGATGCGACAGATTACCTTGCGAATCGTGTGACTCCGCTTCTTCGACAGATTGCCGCTTTTCCGGCTCCCACGTTTGCTGCAGCGACGGGCGCGTGTTTGGGCGTAGGGCTAGGTCTGCTCATCGCATGTGATGTCGTCTACGTTGCCGATAATGCGAAGATTGGGTCACCGTTTGCCAACCTTGGCGCAACGCTGGACTCGGGTGGACACGCATTGTTCTTCGAGCGTCTAGGCGCACACCGCACTCTTGATTTGGTTTACACCGCCGAATTGATGACTGGCACGGAAGCTGTCGCGGCTGGCTTGTTCAGCCGGGTGGTGCCCGAAGCAGAGTTACTCGCGTTTACTCGCGAGCGCGTGATTAGGGCATCCACGGGGGCAATCGACGCGTTTCGAGCTAGCAAGGCTCTCGTACAAGAGTTGCGAGACGAGCGCATTGGCTTGTGGGCGTCGATTGACCACGAGAACGTCGCGCAGGGAGTGCTGTGTGACACGGATAACTACCATGAGGGTTTCGCGGCATTCCAACAAAAGCGCACCCCAGTTTTCACCAGGGCAGAGTCATGATTGTCAGAGAACTATTCGAACGGGACGCTGCATCGGCATCCCTCGGGATGACGCTTGTTGAGTCTGGATCTGGCCATGCGGTGGTCGCCATGCCGGTTCGTGAGGACATGCTCAATGGGTTTGGAGTCATGCACGGAGGGTTCGTGTTCGCGTTGGCCGACACCGCTTTTGCGATGGCCTGTAATGACGGGAAAGCGGTGACCGTAACCTCGGGCGCCGACATCACGTTCCTTCGATCTGTAGGTTCTGGTCAGAGTTTGATTGCAGTTGCCGACGAGAGGTCCACATCAGGCCGCAGCGGGATTTATGACGTGACGGTGCGCGACGAAACGGATAAGACGGTAGCCGAGTTCCGCGGTCGTAGTCGGACCACCGACCGGACTTCGTTAGCGGCTGTTTGAACTGTAGCTAGACGACGGGGCCCGTCCACTTTTCGCCCGGTCCGGCACCCAATTCGTCGGGGATTGCCGACGCTTCGCGGAACGCGAGCTGCAGCGAACGCAGTCCGTCGCGCAGCGGCCGCGCGTGGTGATCGCCCAGTTCGGGGGCCGCGGCGGTCATGAAACCGGCCAGGGCATTGATGAGCATCCGCGCTTCGGCGAGATCCGGCTCGACGTCCTCGGCCAGTCCGACCTTGACGGCGGCGGCGCTCATGAGGTGAACGGCGACCCCTTGAAGAACCTCGACCGCGGGGACTTCGGCGATGTCGAGAGCGGCGTCGTGGTCGGCGTTGGGGGAGTCGGACATGGTGGCCTTTCGAGGCGGGATGCGCGAAGTCGCGGTTACTGCTATTCTGATGGAGGTTTCGGGGTAACCCGAACAAGGAAGTGGAGAAATCCCACCTGACAATCGTAAGAAGATTGTCGGGTCGTTGTACTCCGCCGGGTAACCGGCAGCGAAAGGGTGCGTCCCCTCACGGGGTTGAGGTTTCTCTGTTTACTTGGGGCGTTGTCCGCCGCGACCGAATCACTGGTTGCACGCAGCACCAAAGGAGACCCATATCACCGATCCGCGAATAAACGAGCGCATCCGCGTTCCCGAGGTCCGACTCATCGGGCCCCTCGGCGAACAGGTTGGCGTCGTCACGCTCGAGGTTGCACAGCGCATTGCGCGCGAAGCCGACCTTGACCTTGTCGAAGTAGCTCCGGAAGCGAAACCGCCCGTCGTCAAAGTTATGGACTTCGGGAAGTTCAAATACGAAGCCGCTCAAAAAGCGAAGGAAGCACGTCGAAACCAGGTACAGACCGTCCTCAAAGAGGTTCGGTTCCGCTTGAAAATCGACACCCACGACTACGAAACCAAACTCAAGCATGCCCAGACGTTCCTCAAGGGGGGCGACAAGGTCAAGGCCATGATCCAGTTCCGCGGTCGTGAACAATCCCGCCCCGAGGCGGGAGTGCGACTCCTTCACAAGTTCGCCGAAGCCGTAGCCGAGTTCGGAACCGTGGAACACTCTCCGACCGTCGATGGCCGCAACATGACAATGGTGATCGCCCCACTGAAGACCAAGTCCGACGCGAAAGCGGAGTCTGCCAAGGCACAGCCCACGGCAACGGTTGCGGCACCCGCCGCCCCCGAGACCCCGCCCACAGCGGAATAGCGAAAGAGAAGAACATGCCGAAGCAGAAGACCCACTCGGGTACGAAGAAGCGCTTCAAGATCACCGGTACCGGAAAGATCAAGAAGCAGGGTGCGGGAATGCGCCACAACCTCGAGGTCAAGTCGAGCGGCGTCAAGCGCAGCCTCAACAAGGACCGAGTCCTCGCCCCCGCCGACCAGAAGGTCATCAAGAAGCTTCTCGGCAAGTAGCCCGAGACCGAATTTAAGGAACTGACATGACACGTGTAAAGAATGCGGTCAACGCGGCAAAGAAGCGCCGCACGATACTCGAGCGCGCCGAGGGGTACCGCGGACAGCGTTCGCGCCTCTATCGCAAGGCCAAGGAACAGGTCGTTCACTCGCTGAACTACGCCTACCGCGACCGTCGTGCGAAGAAGGGTGAATTCCGCCGCCTCTGGATCCAGCGCATCAACGCCGCTGCACGCCTCAACGGCATCACCTACAACCGACTCATCCAGGGGCTCGCACTCGCGGGCATCGAGGTTGACCGTCGCATGCTCGCCGACATGGCCGTCAACGACGCCGCCACGTTCGCCACCATTGCGAAGGCTGCCAAGGCTGCTTTGCCCAAGGACACGTCGGCACCCAAGGCGTAATTCGTCGCCTCACTCGTAGTCGAAATCCCCGTCGAAAGGCGGGGATTTCGCTCGTTGGGTAACATCAAAAGGTGATCACGAATCCCGCAGACCCTCAGGTCAAGGCCATCGCCCGACTTTCCCAGCGGAATCGGCGCGACGAAGCGGGCGTGTTCGTGGTGGAGGGCCCACAAGCCGTCCGCGAACTCTTGACGTTTGCCCCGAATTCGGTCGTCGACGTGTTCTACACGGCAGCGTTCGCCGAAAAACACGGGGTCATCATCCAATTGGCCGAGCGCTCACCCGCGGTGATGGACGAAGTATCCGACAAGGTGCTCGAGGTCATGGCCGACACCGTCAATCCGCAGGGAGTGATCGCCGTGGCGCAGACACTGTCCCACTCGCTTTCGTCGATTGATGAGGTTCGACTCGTCGCGGTGTGCGATGAAATCCGTGATCCGGGAAATGCGGGAGCCGTCATTCGCGCGGCCGACGCTGCCGGAGCCGACGCGGTCATCTTGACCGGAAATTCTGTTGACCTGCACAATCCCAAACTAGTTCGGTCGAGCACCGGCTCGATATTCCACCTGCCGATCATCGAACATGATGACCTCGCGGATGTCATCGAATGGCTCATGGGCAGGGGAGTCACGATCCTCGCGGCGGCAGCGGATGGCGAATCCATCCCATCAATGTCCACCGTCTTGACCAAGCCGACCGCCTGGCTGTTCGGTAATGAAGCCCACGGGCTCAGCGACGACGCCCGGGCGCTCGCCGACCACGTCGTGTCGGTCCCGATTTACGGCAAAGCGGAGTCACTGAACCTCGCCACCGCGGCAAGTGTTTGCCTGTATGCGAGTGCTTTTGCCCAGAGCGGCGCGTAACCGCCTCTCGTCTAGGATTGGGGAGTGTCCAGCATCTCTCCTCAGCAACTAGCAGCCGTTGTCGCCGAAGCGCTTGCCGCCATCAATGGCGCGACGACCGGTGACGAGCTCAAGCAGGTGCGCACCCAGTTTGTTGGCGACGGTTCGCCGATTTCGGTCATTAACTCGACCCTGCGCGATGTTCCCGCGGACGAGAAGGCGGAAGCGGGAAAGATTGTCGGCCAGGCCCGAGGAGAGATCAACCAAGCATTCGCTGTTCGTGAAGCCAGCATCGTCCAGGCCGAGGAGCACACCCGCCTGATGGCCGAATCGGTCGACGTTACCGCTGTTGCTTCTCGTCGCCGTGTCGGCGCTCGCCATCCTCTTAATTTGCTCATGGAAGAGATGTCCAACATTTTTGTCGGGATGGGCTGGGAGATTGCCGAAGGCCCCGAACTCGAAAACGAGTGGTTCAACTTCGACGCCCTCAATTTCGACGAGGACCACCCCGCCCGCGCGATGCAGGACACGTTCTTTGTCGAACCGGTTGATCGCCATCTGGTTATGCGCACGCACACGTCGCCCGTGCAGATTCGATCGCTGTTGACGCGCGAACTGCCCGTTTACGTGGTTGCGCCGGGTCGCGTGTATCGAACGGACGAACTCGATGCCACCCACACACCTGTGTTCCACCAGATGGAGGGCATCGCCATCGACAAGGGACTGACGATGGCGCACCTCAAGGGGACACTCGAACACCTCGCCCGCGCGATGTTCGGCGACGGCGCCAAGATTCGCCTGCGCCCCAACTACTTCCCGTTCACCGAGCCCTCGGCCGAACTCGACATCTGGCACCCGACCTTCCGCGGCGGCGCTCGCTGGATCGAGTGGGGCGGATGCGGAATGGTCAACCCCAACGTTTTGCGGGCGGCGGGCATCGACCCGGAGGAATACCAGGGATTCGCGTTCGGAATGGGCATCGAACGAACGTTGATGTTCCGTAACGACGTCGCCGACATGCACGACATGGTCGAGGGCGACGTTCGCTTCTCGCAGCAGTTCGGGATGGTGATCTAGGTGCGCATCCCCGCGAGCCAATTGCGTGAATGGGTCGCTCTGCCAGCCGACGCCACTGCCGAACACCTGCACGACGCACTCGTGTCTGTGGGCTTCGAAGAAGAAGACGTTCACCCCAACGAGATTTCCGGCCCGATCGTGGTCGGCGAAGTGCTCGAGTTCACCCCAGAACCGCAGGACAACGGCAAGACGATTCGCTGGTGTCAGGTTCGCGTCGCGACCTCGGGTGACGACGCCGTGCGCGGAATCGTCTGTGGTGCGGCGAACTTCGAGGTGGGCGACAAGGTCGTCGTAACGCTGCCCGGCTCGGTGCTGCCCGGCCCGTTCCCCATCGCCGCCCGCAAGACCTACGGACACGTCTCCGACGGAATGATTGCTTCTGCGAAAGAACTCGGTCTCGGTGAAGAGCACGACGGCATTCTCTGTCTGTCCGAGATGGGACTCGACCCCGAGGTCGGCACCGATGCCATCGAACTTCTCGGCTTGAGCGACTTCGCCGTCGAGATCAACGTCACGCCCGACCGCGGATACGCGATGTCGATGCGGGGTGTCGCGCGCGAGTATGCCCACGCGACCGGAGTCACGTTCAACGACCCAGCGGCGGCGGTCACCGTCACACCGGGCTCGGGTTTCCCATTGGCAATCGAGGACAAAGCACCGATTCGTGGTGCGGTCGGATGCACCGGATTTGTCACGCGTGTCGTGCGCGGTCTCGACCGTTCCAAGCGGACGCCGGCGTGGATGATCAAGCGTCTCGCGCTCATGGGAATCCGGTCGATTTCGCTTCCCGTCGACATCTCGAACTACGTCATGATGGAACTCGGCCAGCCGACCCACACCTATGACCTCAACAAGTTGACCGGCGGCATCACCGTTCGTCGGGCGGCGAAGGGCGAAAAACTCACGACCCTCGATGAGCAGGTTCGCGTCCTGTCCGAGGAAGACCTTCTCATCACCGACGAATCCGGTCCGATCGGTCTGGCGGGTGTGATGGGCGGTGCGACGACGGAAATCGATGACGCCTCGACCGACGTCCTGATCGAAGCGGCAACGTTCGACCCGGTCACCATCGCGCGAACGGCCCGCCGACACAAACTTCCCAGCGAGGCATCCAAGCGTTTCGCTCGCGGAGTAGACCCGTTGGTTTCCCGGGCCGCCGCGCAACGG
>JBIIBI010000070.1:0-4976 GCA_044239485.1 Microbacteriaceae bacterium
AGGCTGTGATCATCGGATCTTTCCAATCACTTCGCAACGAGGTCGACCTCGACGAGGCCGACGCCCGCGCTATCGGGGTGTTTCGCCGCGTGAGCGGTGGCGGTGCGATGTTTATCGAACCAGGCAACACCATCACCTACTCGATTTATGCCCCGGCCGAACTAGTCCGCGGAATGTCCTTCGCCGACTCCTACGCGTTCCTCGACGATTGGGTCCTACAGGCCCTTCACTCGATTGGAATCGCTGCGGAATACAAACCGCTCAACGACATCGCTAGCCCGTTGGGCAAGATCGGTGGGGCAGCGCAAAAACGTTTGGGTAACGGTGCTGTGTTGCACCACGTCACGATGGCCTACGACATCGACGCAGATGCGATGATGCAGGTGTTGCGAATCGGTCGAGAGAAACTGAGCGACAAAGGTGTCACGAGCGCAGCAAAGCGGGTGGACCCCATCAAGAGCCAGTCGGGGATGACGCGCGCCGAGGTTATCGACACAATGGTTGCGACTTTCCGCGGCCTCTATGGGCTCACAGATGGTGTCATCACGGATGACGAGCGAGCACGTGCCGCCCAGCTCGTGACAGAGAAATTCCTCACCGACGAGTGGTTGCGCCGAGTTCCCTAAACTTCGAACTTGTAGCCGAGACCACGAACCGTGATGATGAGCGTCGGGTTCGCGGGGTCGGGTTCGATTTTGCTTCGGATGCGCTTCACGTGAACGTCGAGCGTCTTCGTGTCGCCGTAATAATTCGAACCCCAGACCCGGTCGATGATTTGTCCACGGGTCAAGACTCGGTTGGTGTTGTCCATCAGGTATTCAAGCAGTTCGAATTCTTTGAGCGGCAGGGTAACGGGCTGACCATTAACAGTCACCGCGTGGCGTTCGGTATCGAGCCGGACGGGGCCGGCTTCGAGAACGGATCGCGATTCGGTTGAATCAGGAGCGGCGCCTCGGCGCAGAACCGCCTTGATGCGTGCGAGCAACTCACGGGTCGAATAGGGCTTGACGACATAGTCGTCAGCGCCGATTTCCAAACCAACGACCTTGTCGACCTCGGAATCCTTTGCGGTCACCATGATGATCGGGACGTTCGATCGCGTGCGGATTTCGCGACAGACGTCGACCCCGCTCATCCCCGGCAGCATGAGGTCCAACAAGATCAAATCAGGCGAGTTGTTTTGCCATTGAAGTAGCGCCGATGGCCCGTCCGCGGCTTCGAACACATCGAACCCTTCACGCTGCAGGATGTAGACCAGGGGTTCCCGGAGGGACTGTTCGTCTTCGACTACGAGCACACTACTCATGGGTGTTCTCCTCGCTAGTGTCCACAAGCCTAGGTAGGCGAATGGTAAAGGTTGAGCCGACACCCTGCTGTGAAAAAAGGCTGACCTCGCCACGGTGGCTCATGCTGATGTGTTTCACGAGACTGAGACCCAGACCGGTTCCGCCCGTTGTACGGTCGCGGGATTCGTCCACGCGATAGAACCGTTCAAACACTCGGGCTTGCTCGTCCGGGGGGATTCCGACACCCTGATCGGTCACGATGATGTCGACGTGTCCGTTTCGGGTGGTGACCCCGATGCCGACCTGTTGATTTTTGTCTGAATACTGAATGGCGTTCTCGAGAAGGTTTTTGACGGCAACAGTCAGTAACTCTCCGTCCCCCATAACAAAGACGTCGTCCGGGAATTTGGCGTTGATGTCGATGTTTTTCGCCTCGGCGATGACCACCGTCCGCTCG
Source organism: Microbacteriaceae bacterium (assembly GCA_044239485.1). GTDB lineage: Bacteria > Actinomycetota > Actinomycetes > Actinomycetales > Microbacteriaceae > MWH-TA3. The sequence continues at coordinate 1,744 of JBIIBI010000070.1, forward strand.
AGTGCCTCGCGGACGACAGCCCCGACGTTGACGGGACGTGCGCTCGACAAAATGTCAGACGACTCAACGCGAGACAACTGAATGATTTCTGTGACGAGATTAGACAACCGCCGCGCTTCCCTGCGCAGACTGTCGGCAAACTTGTGCATTTGCTTCGGGTCGTCCAGCGCACCCTCCATCGCCTCACTCAGAAGCGTGATGGCCCCGATGGGGGTTTTGATTTCATGCGTGACGTTCGCGATGAAGTCGCGACGGATCGTTTCGAAGTCGCGCTCCTCGGTTGAGTCTTCAACGAGGACGAGCACGAAGCCGCTTCCGATGGACACCGCGCGTGCGCGCAAATAACGCACATCACCGCCCGCACCCAGAGTGATCTCGAACTCGACTTCGTGCGTCGAATCGGAATCTTTAGCGTGTCGCACGAGCTTTCGGATCTCGTTGCTGCGAATGACGCGACCCGAGACCAACCCCAGAGCAATCGCACTGTTGGTGGCGCGCAGCACCGCGAGGGAATTGTCCACGACAAACCCGGCTGTTGCCAGAACGCTGATCAGGCTCGACGCAATGTCGGTCAGTGATTCGTCGGATTGAGAACTGCTGGGGCGTTTCCGGACCGCCCGGAAAAACAAATAGGTCGCTCCAACGGCGGTGACGGCCACGCCGGCCACCACCATCACCACGATGTCGATTGTTACCATTGAGTTCAGGTTAGGTGACGAACCGCACGGTATCGTGGTATTCACACCACACGGCGATGGGATTTCACCGTGCGTTATCGAGTTGTTAGAGCGGAGTTCACCCTGCTCTGGTTTGTTAAGAGGACTGATTGAGAGGGTAGCCATGCGCGAGATGTTTGATCTGGAATTAGAGTCCGTTCAGGAGCGAATTGTCGAGATTGCTGACAGCGTCTTCAGCATCGTCACCGACGCGTCAATGGCACTCTTGGAAGCGGACGTCAAAGCTGCGGATCGAGCCCTCGTTGGCGCAGAAGTTGTCAGCGAGAAGGCGTTATCGCTGGACGAACTCGTCATCCGCACGCTCGCCCTCCACGCTCCCGTTGCGCGCGATCTTCGGATTTTGGTTTCGACTCTTCGCATTTCTGCATCACTCGAACGAATGGCGGCACTTGCCTCGCACATTGCCACCATCGCCCGGTTTCGCTTCCCGGATTCCGCTGTGCCGGAAGCTTTGTCTGACACCTTTGAAGAGATGGCGCGGCTCGACATTCGGTTGTGCAAGAAACTCGTCAAACTCCTTAAAAACACGTCGGTCGACCTCGCTCGTTCGATTCAGGCCGCGGACGAACGTGTCGACGAACTTCACCGCGAGGTGTTTGAAATCGTCCTCGACAAGACGTGGAAAGAGAAAGCCGTTCACACAGTTGATGTGACTCTCGCGAGTCGATACTTTGAGCGCATCGCTGATCACGTAGTCGATATCTCGTCAAAGGTCAGCTATCTGACGACTGCCGACTGGTCGGACAACGACCTAGAAGACTAGCGGGTCGTCAACGCCTCGAACTCGGGGTGTCGTCGAATGACAACGGGGATGAATGGGCACACCCCGACAATTCGATAATCCGTGTTGTCGCGGAACCACTCCAAAACCGCCACGACCAGTTCCGTACCAGCACCGGTGTTCCGCATGGTCGGAAGGACTTCGGTGTGAAACAGGCGTGCGACGCCGTCCGTGACCTCGAAGTCAACCCAACCGACGGCAACGCCATCCCGCAAACCGGTGATGCGTTCCTTGTCAACCTGTAACTCCATCACTCCTCCTAGAGTGCAGCGGCGGCAGCGTCGGTTGACGGGATTTTCTTTGCAGCTGTCGATTGAGGCACGACGGCAAGCATACGCCCGATAATCTTGAGGCATGAATCGTGTACGGGCACTTCCCCTCCTTCTCGCCTTTATCCTCGCGGGTTGTGTTGCGACGACACCGGCACACTCCGAGATCCCTGCGCCGACGCAAAAGGCCTCCACCACTGCCGCGATCACCCCTGTGCCGATCCCAGCTCCGACGGTCGCCACGTTCGACATGACACTGCATTCAATCGACGAGGCGGATTCACTTTGGGTCGTCGCTGACAAGTTGCGCCGCCTCAAACCGAAGCGGTACGTCCCGTCAGACCTCAAGACGATAAACGTTCCTCACACCTACCCGCCATCACTCCGAAGAGACGCGGCGAGAGCGTATCTCAAAATGTTCCGAGCGGCGAGCAAAGATGGAGTGAACCTGGTGTTTCAGAGCGGGTACCGGTCATTCTCCACGCAGGTATCGGTTTACAACGGCTGGGTCGCACGGTTGGGGCAAAAAGCGGCGGATTTGCAAAGCGCTCGCCCCGGCTATTCCGAACACCAGACGGGACTGTCGGTAGACATCGCGTCGGCAACGGGAGGCTGCACTATCCAGGCATGTTTCTCGAAGACCGCTGAGGGAAAGTGGTTGGCGAGAAACGCGTGGGAGTTCGGCTGGCACATGCGCTACCCCAAGGGCAAGACCTCGATCACGGGATATGCATTCGAACCGTGGCACTGGAGATTTGTCGGCACCGAACTTGCCGCGGAACTTCACCTCACACCGAAAATCACGTTGGAAGAGTTTTTCGGTTTACCCGCAGCCCCTGACTACGCCCGCTAACGCTCCGTTGCGCGCGGTCGCGGGCGATAGTCTGGAGACCCCGCGTCATCGAAAGGAGCCGACATGACATACGCCTATTTAGGGCCCGTCGGTACCTTCACGTGGACTGCCCTCGGGCAGGTCCCCGAGGCGGCCGGCGCTGAATGGCTCCCCGTGAACAATGTCGGCGAGGCGCTGTCTGCGGTGATCGACGGTCGAGCAGAAGCGGCGATGATTGCCGTTGAGAACTCAATCGAGGGTGGCGTCAGTGCTGCGCAGGACGCGCTGGCACAGTCCACGGGGTTGCAGATTCTCGGCGAGTATCTTGTGCCGGTCAACTTCGACGTCGTCGTCCGTTCTGGGACGACACTCGCCGATATCCGAGTCGTGATCGCACACCCCGTAGCGTACGCACAGTGCCGCAGCTGGTTGGAGAAGAACGTCCCCCAGCACGAGCACCTTCCCGCAACGTCCAACGTTGCTGCTGCTCATGAACTCGTCGACGGCGCTCGCGGTGACGCGGCGATTGCTCCCGCTGGTTTTGATTCGCACGTAGACCTCGCGACCCTCGACTCGGGAATCGGCGACAATCCGTCGGCGGTGACACGTTTTGT
>JBIIBI010000061.1:0-5398 GCA_044239485.1 Microbacteriaceae bacterium
TCCCCTACCCGTTCGAGAAGTACGACCAACTCTTCGTGCCCGAATTCAACGCCGGCGCGATGGAGAACGCGGGTTGCGTGACCTTCACCGAGGTCTACGTGTTCCGTTCCAAGGTGACCGACGCGGTACGCGAACGACGAGTCGTGACGATACTGCACGAACTCGCACACATGTGGTTCGGCGACCTGGTCACCATGAAGTGGTGGAACGACTTGTGGCTCAACGAATCGTTCGCCGAATGGGCCTCAACAATTGCGACGGCCGAAGCGACCGAATGGACTCACGCGTGGGCGACGTTCCAGGTGTCGGAAAAATCCTGGGCGTACCGACAAGACCAGTTGCCGTCGACACACCCCATCGTGGCGACCATCAACGACCTCGAGGACGTTCAGATCAACTTCGATGGCATCACTTACGCCAAGGGCGGTTCGGTGCTCAAACAGCTCGTCGCCTATGTCGGACGCGACGCCTTCTTCACCGGTGTGACGAACTACTTCCGCGCCAACGCGTGGAAGAACGCCGAACTCGCTGACCTTTTGCGCGAACTCGAAAAGACAAGCAAACGTGACCTCGCGACGTGGTCGGCGAAGTGGCTCGAAACCGCGGGCGTGAACACCCTGACACCCGAGATTGTCACGGACGACAACGGCATCATCACGTCCTTCGACATCCTCCAGACCGCGGTTGCGGAGTACCCGACCATTCGTCCCCACCGCCTTGCGGTTGGGATCTACGCCTTCCAGGGCAGTGCGCTTGTCCGAACCCACCGCGTCGAACTCGACATCGACGGTGACCGCACGACTGTGAACGACCTGATCGGCCAACACCGTGGCGCTCTTGTGCTCGTGAACGATGACGACCTCGCGTACGCAAAAATCCGACTCGACGGCGAGTCATTGGCGATGGCCATCGACCACTTGTCCGACATCTCTGACCCACTTGCGCGCGCACTGGTTTGGGGAAGCGCGTGGGATTCGACTCGCGACGCCGAGATGGCGCCGAGTGATTTTGTTGACCTCGTGTTGGGCAACATTGCGACCGAATCAGAGTCGACGACAGTGCGGACGACACTCGCTCAGCTTGCGACGACGGCCCGAATGTATGTCGCGCCTAACCGCCGCGAAAACACGATTCGGCGCGTTGCGGACGCGATGCTCGAGCTGGCCGAAAACACCGAACCGGGTTCGGACCAGCAGTTTCAGTTCCTCCGGACCTTTGCGTCGATGGCCGACACAGCAGAACATGCGGCGGCCCTCCGTGCGATTCGTTCCGGCGAACGCGTCATTTCGGGAATCGCGATTGACACCGACCTGTCCTGGGACCTCCTCGAGGGGATGGTTTTAGCGGGAGGTGCGGACGAGTCCGAAATCACCGCGGCCCTGGCTGCCGACAACACCTCGAACGGTCAACAGGCCGCCGCGCGTCTTCGCGCCACGATTCCGACCGCGGAAGCAAAGCGAAAGATTCTCGAGACAATGCGTGACGACGCGACGATCGCAAACTCGCAGTGCGATCACTACGTGCGCGGGTACACCCACGTCAACGACCCCTCGGTATTCGAGAACTTGGTTTCAGAGTATTTTGACGCGGTGCAAACCGTGTGGGACTCCCGGACCTTCAAAATTGCCGAGTACTTCGCTATCGGGTTGTACCCGTCGGTCATGGCGACGGAAAGTCTTGGTTCGATGACTCGTGCGTGGCTCGACAGCAATAAGGCTGCTCCGTCGGCTCTTCGTCGAATCGTCATCGAGGGACTCGCGACCGTGGACCGCGCCCTGGCTGCCCAGCGGCGGGACGCCGAGGTCATTCGGTGACCGACTGGGCTGACGTCACCGCATTTCTCGGGTCGAACGCAACAGTGTTTCGCATCCTGGCAATTCTGATTGGCGCCGCCATAGTTCGGGTCATCGTGGTGTTGACTATCAATCGCGTCATCGCTCGAGTTGTCGCCGATGACGTGTCCCCGAGCCCGCGCACTTCGGCAAAAACCCAGAACGCGCGGTTGACGCAACGAACTCAAACGCTGGGCTCGGTCTTGCGTTCGTTCGCTAACTGGGCCGTCGGCGCTGTCGCTCTCATCCTGGTTCTCGGTGAATTGGGGTTCGAGATCACCGCAATCGTCGCCAGCCTAGGAATCCTGGGAGCCGGTATCGCTCTGGGTGCCCAAGATGTCATTCGCGACATCTTTAACGGAATTTTCATGGTTTTCGAGGACCAATTGGGCGTCGGTGACAAGGTCGACCTCGGTGACGCCAAGGGCGTTGTCGAAGAAGTCACGATTCGCATCACCAAGGTTCGCGATGCGAAAGGCGTGCTGTGGTTCGTGCGCAACGGTCAGATTCAGCGCGTCGCCAACTTCGACCACAAACTTCGATGAGTGTCGGTTTCTACGAGGCCGTCGGCGGGCACGCCGCTTTTGATCGAATTGTTCGACGCTTTTACGAAGGCATCAAGACCGACGACATACTGCGACCGATGTACCCCGATGATCTGGACGGAGCGGTGTGGCGTCTCACCGCGTTCCTCGAACAGTATTGGGGCGGACCGACCAGCTATTCGGATGAACGCGGCCACCCGCGACTTCGTGCACGTCACGCCGCGTTTCGAATTGACGATGTCGCACGCGACCGCTGGCTGCGCCACATGACGACGGCCGTCGATGCGGAATCACTGTCGCCGCTGCACCGTGAAACTCTTATGGACTATCTCGATCGCGCTGCGCACGCGATGGTCAACACCATGGGCGACGTCGACCGGGGCGACAGGACCGCTCTGTAAGCGCTAGTCCTCGTCGAGAACGACGGGGGTGTGCTTGGCGAGGATCTCGCCGCGAGTCGATGACAGACGTATCCACGGTTCTTTCGAGGACACGTCCATCACTTTGTCACCGAAGAAGCCCAGGGTTTCTGCTGCGAGAGCGACACCGGCCGGCAAACCGAGGGACCCGTTTATTGTGGTCCCCCACACTTGAGAGCGGTAAGACCGAACGACGTGTTCCTCTGCGTTGTTTGGTATCTTGCGCTTGATGATCTTCATGCCCTCTCGGACAACATTCTGAAGGTCGGAGGAGCCGATTTTGCCGAGTGATTCCCAGCCGGTTTGAGGCGGGAGCGGAATCTTCCACCGCACGGATGGTGCTTGCATCGGCATGGTCACCACAAGACCCGTTTCGGTTTCTTCCGCGTTGTTGAAACGCCCCAGGAGGGAATCGATGGGGACGACGATGTCGAACTTCGCCTCGGCCACGAGCTCTGCGCCGCGCATGCCAAGCACTGTTGGCGTGGTGTCGTTGAGTCCGCGCGGTGCGAGAACCTGCACCCACGCCACCAGAAGGTTCCCCTTCGCCACGAGTCGAGCAGCCGAATTGTCGATCAATCCGGACCGATCGATGAAGGTTGCGAGGTCGCTGATCTGTTCGCGAGAGGCGAAGGACACCGACACGCTCTTTGCGACAGCCATTAGTCGCGCGTCAACTTCCGATACGTCGAACGGTGAGGCTTGGCTGCGTCCGCTCCGAGGCGCTCGACCTTATTCGTCTCGTAGGCTTCGAAGTTCCCCTCGAACCAGTACCAGTTCGCCGGGTCGGCGTCGGTCCCTTCGTAGGAAAGGATGTGGGTTGCGATGCGGTCGAGGAACCAACGATCGTGGGTGATCACCACAGCGCAACCGGGGAATTCCAGAAGCGCGTTTTCGAGAGACGACAGGGTTTCGACATCGAGGTCGTTGGTGGGTTCGTCGAGGAGGAGGAGGTTCCCGCCCTGTTTGAGGGTCAGTGCAAGGTTGAGGCGGTTGCGTTCACCACCCGAAAGAATTCCCGCCTTCTTCTGCTGGTCCGGCCCCTTGAAGCCGAAGGTCGAGACGTAAGCGCGAGAAGGAATTTCGACATTCCCGACCTGGATGACATCGAGCCCTTCGGACACGACCTCCCAGACGTTCTTGTTCGGGTCGATGCCGGTGCGGGACTGGTCGACATACGACAGTTTCACCGTTTCACCGACCTTGAGCGACCCTGAATCCAGCGGCTCGAGCCCGACAATTGTCTTGAACAAGGTGGTCTTTCCCACACCGTTTGGCCCGATGATTCCGACGATTCCGTTTCGTGGGAGCGAAAAAGACAAGTTGTCGATAAGCACTCGTTCGCCAAATCCCTTGGTGACCTTGTCCGCCTCGAGCACGATTGCTCCGAGACGCGGGCCGGGTGGAATTTGAAGTTCCTCGAAGTCGAGCCTCTTGGTGCGTTCGGCTTCGGTCGCCATCTCTTCGTATCGGGCAAGTCGAGCTTTGGATTTGACCTGACGGCCCTTGGCGTTTGAACGAACCCAGTCGAGTTCCTCGGCGAGGCGCTTCGCGAGTTTGACGTCCTTCTTACCTTGCACCTCGAGGCGTTCGGCCTTCTTTTCGAGATAGGTCGAATAGTTACCCTCGTAGGGATAGAGTCGCCCGCGGTCAACTTCGGCGATCCACTGCGCAACGTGGTCGAGGAAATACCGGTCGTGGGTAATCGCGATGACGGCACCCGGGTATTTGGCGAGGTGCTGTTCGAGCCACAAGACGCTCTCGGCATCGAGGTGGTTGGTCGGTTCGTCAAGTAACAGCAGGTCGGGTTTCTCGAGCAGCAATTTACACAGCGCAACGCGTCGCTTTTCACCGCCCGACAAGACCCCGATTTCGGAATCGGACGGCGGACACCGAAGAGCGTCCATGGCCTGCTCGAGTTGCGAGTCGAGGTCCCACGCGTCGGCATGGTCGATCGCTTCTTGTAGCTCACCCATCTCGGCGAGGAGGGTGTCGAAATCCGCGTCCGGCTCGCTCATCAGCATCGAAATCGCGTTGAAGCGCTCGAGTTTGTCGTACATGCCGCGGACTCCGTCTTGCACGTTCTCGAGGACCGACCGCGTTTCGTCGAGTTCTGGTTCCTGCATCAAAATTCCGACAGAGTATCCAGGAGAAAGCTGTGCTTCCCCGTTCGACGGTGTGTCGAGCCCCGCCATAATCTTGATGATGGTCGACTTTCCCGCGCCGTTCGGGCCGACCATACCGATTTTTGCGCCCGGGAAGAACGACATTGTCACGTCGTCAAGAATGAGTTTTTCACCCACGGTTTTCCGTGCACGAACCATCGTGTAAATGAATTCAGCCACGGCGGTTTACCAGTCGATTGTTCGGGTGGCACCGATGAGGCAGCCGCCTGTTTTGAGAGCGGATTCGATTGACGAATAATACTTTCCCTTGTCGGTCCGTTGACCGACCAGGCACGACCGACCCATGCGAACGGCGATAATCACGGAATCTGCAACGAGGTTCGTTTTGGTTCTTTCTTGGGTGACCTGCATTGATTTCTTCCGGAACCCCGCGCGATCGAGCGCGTTCACCATCGCTCGACCGGGTTGCTTCAGGT
>JBIIBI010000062.1:0-5175 GCA_044239485.1 Microbacteriaceae bacterium
TCTCAATTTCGGCAAAAAGCGGAGCGCCCAGTTCGCGCGCCCAGGTCTCGGCTCGAACCCCGGCACCGAGTCCCGCCACAACAACAACGCCCACCGAGGCATCGACAGTCGCCGCGACCGAATCCCGTTCGACGACGAGAAGTTCACCGGGGCGAATCGCCTCGAGGTAGCTCTCTGGTGCCTCCGACGACAGCGGTTCGATGAACTGGGGGTTCACGTGAACAGGTCCGCGTTCCCGAAGCGCAACGGTCAGTGCCTCAATTGCAACGTTCGCACCGTCCATCTCCGCGTCGGCCGGGCTTGCGGCGGGTGGAACGTCGAAGGTCGCTCGAGCCGCGGACGCGAACATCCCGACGTGGAACGTGGTTTGTCCCCCGCCCTGGGCGCGCACCGAAGCCGGGCGGTCAGCGGTGACCAACAGCAGGGGGGTGCCTTGGTGGAACGCCTCGACGACCGCGGGATGAAGGTTGGCCACGCTGCTGCCCGATGTCGTCACGACAACCGCGGGACGGCCCGATTCAAGCGACAACCCCAGAGCGAGGAAGCCGGCCGCCCGCTCGTCGAGCACCACGTGAAGCGTGAGCAGACCGCGGTCGGCCAATTCAGCGGAGAGCAACGCAAGCGACTGCGATCGCGATCCGGGGCACACGACAATGTCGGTCACCCCGTTTTCGATGAGAGTGCGAAGGAACGCGAGGGACCAGTTGGTCGCATTGGAGGCGGCGGACGCGCCCGTCGTCACGCCGAATCCTTGGGCGGGTTTTCGCCCTCCTCGTCAAGTCGGCGAAGTTCCTCTTCGAGTCGAGCGATACGGTCATCCACCGATTCAGCCGAGAACGGACCGCTCGTCGGGCCGCGGTCAACGATGTCGGTCGGTGTGGCGGGTTTTGTCGTGCCTCCGCGACGACCTTTACCCACAAAGAACCACAGAATTGCACCGATGAGGGGAACCACAACGACGACGACAATCCAGAGCCATTTCGGCAGTCCGCGAATCCGCGAAGCGGGAGTGACGGCCACATCGACAATGGCATACACAATGACGGCAGCAATCAGTAACGTGCCGATCAAGAGAGTGCGCGCGAGCATTTCTTTATTCTAGGCGCGGTCGACGGGCGCATACGATGTAGTCATGAGCCCGTGGATCACCTACACACTCGCCCGTCTCGGGTTTTTCGTTGCATCACTCGTCATCCTCCTCATTGTCGGAACGGGGTGGATTTGGGGAGCCATCTTTGCGACCTTGATTTCCTTCGCTCTTTCCGTGCTTCTTCTCAGTGGCCTGCGCCAGCAAATCGCCAGTGACATTCAGCGTCGCGTCGAAAAACCCGTCACCGACAGTGATTCCGACGTCGAAGACGACCAGATTGACTCGGCGAAGAACTAAGCCAGGAACCCGCGCAACAACGCCGCAGAGCCCTCGATGTGGGTGCGCATCGCGGCCTCGGCGTCGTCGGGTCGTCCCGTCAGGATGGCCATAACGATTGCTTCGTGTTGCTCGTTCGAGTGGGCGATGTTGGGCGGCAAGAGCGGAATCCCATCGAGTAACTCGTTGACCCTCACGCGCGATTGGGCAATCTGGGTGACGAGGGAATTCGAGCCGGCCATCTCGGCAATCTGAAGGTGTAATCGTGAATCGAGACGCCGATAATCCTCAACGGTCGCATTGGCCGTTTCTTGATGGACCGACCACAACCGTTCACGCAGTTCCCCCGTGAGGTCTCTCATCGCCGCCTGATACGCGGCTCCCGGCTCAAGAACGGCACGAAGCACGAGAACGTCATGAATGTCCGACACGGTGAAGTGCTGTCGTTCGATGACACCCCCGTCTCTGCCGATGACGATGGGTCCGGCGGGGATGGTGTCGGCGACGAATGTACCGCCGTATCGACCACGCCGGATCGACAAATAGCCCGCTTCCGACAACGACGCGATCGCATCCCGAACGGTGTCACGCGAGATCTCGAGCATCGTGGCAAGCTCGCGTTCAGGTGGAAGCTGTTCACCCGGATGAATCAGCCCGAGGCGAATGGTCTGCAGGATTCGTTCGACCGTCTCTTCGTAGGTGTTTCCACCACGAATGGGTTTGAGAAGCAGCGATCGGTCGAAACCGACCGCCGCCACCGACTCATTCTCCGAAAGGTCGAAATCCATGTCGGTTACATCGGTGTGACGTAGGCGCCCGAAATTCCACCATCGACGAGGAACGTCGAGCCCGTGATGAACGACGAATCGTCGCTCGCTAGGAAGGCGACTGCAGCCGCGAGCTCTTCCGGTCGGGCGAACCGTCCGATGGGGATGTGGACGAGCCGTCGTTGCGCGCGCTCGGGGTCCTTGGCGAACAGCTCCTGCAACAACGGAGTGTTGACGGGTCCGGGGCAGAGCGCGTTGACGCGGATTCCCTGGCGGGCAAACTGCACGCCGAGTTCGCGACTCATGGCGAGTACGCCGCCCTTGCTCGCGGTGTAAGAAATCTGGCTGGTGGCACTTCCCAGCACGGCGACGAACGACGCGGTGTTGATGATCGATCCGCTTCCCTGCTTCGTCATGTGACGCAGCACCGCGCGACAGCACAAGTACACGCTCTTGAGGTTGACGTCTTGAACCTTCTGCCACGCGGGAAGCTCGGTGGTTTCGATCGAGTCATCATCGGGTGGCGAAATGCCGGCGTTGTTGAAAGCGATGTCGACACGGCCGTGGATGCGAACCGTCTCGTCAAACAGGTGGTTGACCTGGTCCTCGTCGGCAACGTTCACCTGGATGAATGTGCCCTCGAGCTCATCGGCCGCCGCGGCACCCGATTTCGGGTCCATGTCGCCGATGACGATGATCGCCCCTTCTGCGCGCATTCGCTTGGCGGTCGCAAGACCGATTCCGCTCGCGCCACCGGTGATGACCGCGACCTTGCCTTTCAGGCGTTGGGTGAGATCGATTTTTTCAATGGACATGGTGGTTCCTTTCTGGGAATTAGTCCGCTGGAATGAAAACGTTTTTTTCTTCCGTGAAGTGAAGTGGTGCGTCGGGGCCAAGCTCGCGCCCTAGTCCCGACTGCTTGAATCCGCCGAACGGCGTGTTGTACCGAACGGACGAGTGCGAGTTGACCGACAGGTTCCCGCTCTCGACCGCACGGGACACGCGGATGGCGCGCCCCACATCCCGAGTCCAAATCGAACCCGAGAGCCCAAATTCGGTGGCGTTCGCAATCTCGATCGCGTCAGCCTCGTCCTCAAAGGCGTGAACCGTGACGATCGGACCAAAGATCTCGTCGGTCATGCACGGGTCGTCCAAGCCACGGGACATCGCGACGGTCGGAGCGAACCAGTTGCCCGGACCCGCCGGCGCACTTCCGCGGAACGCGATGTCGGCTTTGTCCAAATATGCGCTCACGGATTCGAGGTGTTTCGCGTGAACGAGCGGACCGACCTCGGTCGCGTCGTTCGTCGGATCACCAACGACGACCCCCTTGACCGCGGTTTCGAACTTCTCCATGAATTCGTCCAGCACCGACTTCTGAACGAGGATGCGGCTGCGCGCGCAACAGTCCTGACCAGCGTTTTCGAACACCGAATAGGGGGCTGTCGCTGCGGCCTTGTCAACGTCAGCGTCGGCAAACACAATGTTCGCGCTCTTTCCACCGAGTTCCAGCGTCACGCGTTTGATCTGATCGGCCGCACCACGCATGACGCTCTTGCCCACCTCGGTCGACCCCGTGAACACAATCTTGCGAACATCGGGGTTCGTAATGAATCGTTCGCCCACAACGCTTCCCTTGCCGGCGAGGACTTGGAACAGTCCGTCGGGCAGGCCGGCCTCACATCCGAGTTCGGCGAGTCGGAGGCTCGATAGCGGCGTCCACTCCGCGGGCTTGAGAACGACCGCGTTTCCCGCGGCGAGCGCCGGAACGAACCCCCACGACGCGATCGTCATCGGGAAGTTCCACGGGGTGATGATTCCGACGACCCCGAGAGGCTCGTTGAAGGTGATGTCGATTCCGCCGGCAACGGGAATCTGCTTTCCGAGCAAGCGCTCGGGAGCGGCCGAGTAGTAGTCGAGCACGTTGCGCACGTGGGTGGCTTCCCAGCGGGCCTGGCCAATGGGGTGTCCCGAGTTGCGCACCTCAATCTGGGCGAGGTTTTCGATGTCGGCTTCGACGGTCCTCGCGAAAGCGCGAAGAGCTTCCGCGCGCTCGGCAGGAGCTAGGGCCGCCCACTTCCGCTGGGCCTGTCCCGCGCGCGCAATCGCATCGTCGGTTTCCTCGACCGTCGCGTGGTCGACCGTCTCCATCTCTTCGCCGGTGGCGGGATTGATAATCGTGTAACTCATGCGTTGCTCCTCTGTGTGCGCGCTGCGGCTGTCAGTGCGTCGAAAAGTCGTCCGTCCTTTTCCGAGGTGACCTCGGGGTGCCACTGGACCGCAACCCCAAACGAGTAATCGTCAATCTCGATTGCTTCGATGACGTCATCGGCGCTTCGAGCGCTGACCGTCAGCCCCGAACCGACCGCATCGATCGCCTGGTGGTGATACACCATCCCGTTGACCGTGGGTCCAACAATCGACTCGAGCGTCGAGCCCGGTGAGACCGTCATTTCCATTTCGGTCAATTCCGCATTGCCGCGCTGATACTCCGTGTTGCCGACGACATCGGGAAGATGTTGGAACAGCGTTCCGCCGCGATAGACATTGAGAACCTGAGCGCCACGGCAAATGAAAAGGACGGGCAATTCTCGACGAAGGGCCGCATTCACCAGCGCGAACTCCCATTCGTCGCGGCGCAGATCGGGCTGATCGGTGTGTTCGCCCGATTCCTGGTCGTAACGTTCCGGGTTGACATCTCGCCCGCCGGCGAATACCAGACCATCGACACCGTCCAGAAGTCGTTCTGCAATTTCCATCGAGGCGGGTTGTGGCGGCAACAACACCGCGAGTCCTCCGGCGCGCGTCACGCTCTCGATGTAGCCCGAATGCAGGAACGCCGCATCGACATCCCACACGCCCGTCTTTGCTTGTTGACGGTACGTCGTGATGCCGATGACGGGTTGGCTAGAGGCGCTCAAAACCGCGAACACGCTCCCAATCGGTAATGGCGCTGTCGAACGCGCGAATCTCAACGCGGGCGGCGTTCACGAGGTGGTTGACGACCTCGTCGCCAAAGATCGCGCGAGCAGCTTTGCTGTG
>JBIIBI010000064.1:0-5077 GCA_044239485.1 Microbacteriaceae bacterium
GCGACGAAGTCGACTCCGAGGGCACACAACACCGCGATTGCGCCCGTGGCGTTCAGCGCGTTGTGAGCGCCGGCCACCCCCAGCCGAAGTGCCACCACATCGGTGCCGTGTGTGATTGTCGCTGTCACGCCCTCGGCCGACGACACGATATCGCTCACGCGGTAATCAACGTCATCCGATTCGCCAAAGGTCACCGTCGGTGTCTGAATATGCGGCATCAACCGCTGGAGGGTCGGGTCGTCCCCTGAAACCACGACCACCTCACGACAACCGTTGGCAAAAGTCACAAACGCCTCGTCGAACGCTTCCACCGAGCCGTAGTGATCGAGGTGGTCTGAGTCAATGTTGGTGATGAGTCCGACCGACGTTGGATACACCAGGAACGATCCGTCCGACTCGTCGGCTTCAATGACAAACTCGGGATCGGTTCCTCGAGCGGATGACGTGCCGAGCGAGGACAACACCCCGCCGTTCACGAAGGACGGCGAGCGACCGACGCCGAGAAGTCCCGTTACCACCATTGCCGTCGAGGTAGTTTTACCGTGTGCCCCCGCTACGGATACCACACGGTGATCGCGAACCAGCCACGCCAGCGCGAGTGCGCGGTGAAGGACACGGATGCCATGATCGATTGCCCACCGGTACTCGGGATTGTCCGCCCACAACGCACCCGTGACAACGACGGTGTCGGCGTCGCGCACAGCCACGGGCTCGTGACCAATCTGAACGTCAATTCCATCTGATCGAAGGTCCGCCACCGCGTGCGAATCCGAGCGGTCGGAGCCCGTCACGACCAATCCTTGTGCGCGAAACATGCGGGCAATCCCACTCATTCCGCTCCCCCCGATTCCGATGAAGTGGACTCGGCCGAGCTCGGCGGGTACATCAACGGTTAGGTCGGGCGCAATCACGACTCAACCCTACGGCCAGTAATCTTCTACCGCCTTGAGCACCATGTCAGTGAGCCGCTCGGCGCCATCACGGATTCCCGAGGCGGACGCTCGACGTGCCATCGTCTGCCGTTGCTCGCTGTTCGACAACAAGGGGATTAGCATCGTTCGGACCCACTCCCCCGTGAATTCGGCATCGGGGCAGAGAATCGCCCCGCCCGCCGCCACCAGGTCGCGTGCGTTCATTTCCTGTTCGCCGTTACCGACCGGATATGGCACGAACACCGCGGGGATTCCCAAACCGGCCAATTCACATACGGTCGCGGCGCCAGAGCGAGCGATCACGAAATCTGACGCCGCCAACGCCAGATCCATACGGTCGCAATAGGGCAGGGCGTGGTAGCCGGCAATTTTCGGATCCGTGAATTCTCGGGTTTCTCCCACGGTGTGGACGATTTGCCACCCCGCGGCGATGATGTCGCGTGCCGACTCGATCACCGTGGCGTTGATGCGCGCTGCGCCTGTCGACCCGCCCGTCACCAGTAGCACGGGGCGTTTGGCATCGAGGCCAAAGTGACGTAGCGCCTTCGCGCGAGTGGCAACGCGATCCAGGGTCGCGATTTCGGCTCGAAGCGGCATTCCCGTGAGCTGGGCATGCGGGAGGGGCGTGTCGGGGAAGGTCACCGCGACGTGTCGCGTCAGACGAGCCCCCAACTTGTTCGCGATCCCCGGGAGCGCGTTCGCCTCGTGGACGACCATGTCACGACCGGCCCGACGTGCAGCGAGATACGCGGGCGCCGCCGCATAGCCGCCGAAACCAATCACAATGTCGATCTCGCGAGTTGTGATGAACGATGTCACGCGACGGACCGCGCGCAGGAATCGAACGGGGAACGCAAAAGCCGAGAAGTTGACGCGGCGCGGAAAGGGCACGCGTTCGATTATGAGCAGTTCGTAACCCCGTTCCGGGACGAGTCTCGCCTCGAGCCCCTCCGCGGTGCCCAACACCAGCACCGTTGCATCTGGTTCTCGTGCGCGAATCGCGTCGGCCGTCGCCAACAACGGGTTGACGTGACCGGCGGTACCGCCACCGGCAAGGAGGAAAACGGTCATCCGTAACGCTCCTCGTGACGAACGCAACTGATGACCACACCGATCGCGAGGAAGTTGGCGACGAGAGCTGATCCGCCAGCCGAGATGAACGGCAACGGTACGCCGAGTACCGGCAGCAGGTTGAGCACGACGGCGATGTTGACGAACGCTTGTCCGATGATCCAGACGAAAACGCCACCAATCAGCACTCGGGTGAGCGGTTGGGGGAATTCCCGGATGAGCCGAATGAGCGTCACCGCGAGTGCTAGGAAGAGCGCGATCAAGAACATCGCCCCAAACATCCCCAGCTCTTCGCCCACAATCGCGAAAATGTAATCGGAATCGGCGTGCGGAAGCCACGACCATTTTGCTCGTGAACTGCCCGGCCCCAGGCCGAAGAGACCTCCCGACGATAACGCCCACAGCCCGTGCATTGTCTGCCAACACACGGTCTCGTACTGCTCGGGCGTGCAGCCCTGAAACCATGCGACGAACCGCGCGACTCGATTGGAACCACCGACGTTGAGTAATGCAAATACCGCCAGCACGGCAATTCCGGCAAGCGCCCAAATCGTCCGCGATGGTAAACCAGCGAACGCGAGCATTCCGAGAACGATGAGCCCCATGATGATCGTTGTTCCGAGGTCGCCTCCGAGGCCGACCATCCCGATAGGAAGTCCGACCCAGAGCAACGGTTGAAGCCAGCGCTGTAGCGGTTCATCAAGCATGAACTCGTTGTCGTGAATCCACGAGGCGAACCAGACAATCACCGCGAGTTTGAGGAACTCCGACGGCTGGAATGAGACAAAACCGAGGTCGAGCCAGTTGCGATTGCCCCCGTATTCCGTTCCGACCGTGAGCACTGCGAATTGAAGCACAACACCGCCACCGACGAAATAGTTTCGGAATCGACTCCAGAACGAGAGCGGAAACCGCGCGACGATCAGACACGCTGCTCCCCCGCCAACCGCCCAGCCTGCTTGCGTCAACCCCTCGGCGAAGAAGTCTCCTTCGTTGTTGAGACCGCTCGTGACCGACGATGCCGACAGCACCATGAACATCCCGAATAGCGCCAATAGCGTCGTCACGGAAATCAGCATCGAGATGATTGGCGAATCTGCGGCAAAGGGGTTTTGCAGACGGAGTGGGCCGGATCGCACTCTACTCATCGGTCAATCCCACGTGGGCGCGAACGGCAGTCTGGAATTGTCGACCTCGGTCGGCGTAATCCACGAATTGGTCCATCGACGCGGCGGCGGGCGCCAGCAAAACTGTGTCACCGGGCAAAGCGTGATTCGCTGCCGCGGCCACAGCCGCATCCATCACGTTGTCGGATTCGATCTCGATGAACGGAACATCGGGTGCCCACGCTGCCATGACACGGCGTGGCTCATCGCGAACGACCCCGATCGCAATGACGGCGCGCAATCGGGAAAGGTGGGCCTGAACCAATTCATCGATTTGAGTTCCCTTGAACATGCCCCCGACAATCCAGACGAGTGAGGGAAAGGCGCGAAGCGACGCGTTCGCCGCGTGGGCGTTGGTTGCTTTCGAATCGTCAACCCAGGTCACCCCGCCGTATTCGGTCACGGTCTCGCAACGATGGTGGTCGAGTTCGAACGAATCCAGTCCAGTTGCCACATCGACCGCAGCGGCACCGACAGACAGCGCCATCCCTGACGCGGCGAGGATGTTGAGAATCATGTGCGGGGTCGCGAACCCGAGCTCGGCCAGGTGATCGACTGTCGTTAATTCTTGAGCGTTGTTTCGCCGATCTGCCACAAACGCTCGGTCGACGAGCAAGCCGTCAATTGTTCCCAATTCGCCCGTGTCGGGGGTGACGAGACCGAATCCGATTGCCTCGCAACCCTCTTCGACATTCGCGTCACGCACGAGACCCTCGGTAACCGGGTCGAGTCGGCTGTAGAACACCGACTTACGCGTATTGCGATAGACAGCGCCTTTCGCGGCACGATAAGCCTCGACCGAGCCGTGCCAATCAAGATGGTCCTCGGCGATGTTGAGGCACGCGCTGACAATGGGCCGAACCGCGCCTTCGCCGACGGAGGGCAGCCAGTGCAATTGAAAGCTCGAGATTTCAACAACGAGGAAATCGAAACCCGTGGGGTCGCGGACGGCATCCAACACGGGAACACCGATGTTGCCGACCGCCGCCGCACGGAAACCCGCGGTGGTCAAAAAATGGGTTGTCAGTTGTGTCGTGGTTGTTTTGCCGTTGGTCCCCGTGATGAGGATCCACTCTGCGGTCAGCACCTTGTCACGGACCCGCCACGCGAGTTCGATGTCGCTCCAGATCTGGATCGACTCTGTCTGAGCCCAGGCGACAATCGGGTGTCGTGGTGGAATGCCCGGGCTGACGACGATGATGTCCGGTGCAAACGCGGCAGCGCGCCTGACCATCTCGTTCTCGTCTGCAGTGATTGCGTATTCGACCCCGATGACATCCAGAATCGCGACGTGCTTGTCGGACGCCTCGGCCGTGACGACGAAGGCTTCGCACCCGAGTTCCCACAGCGTGTCGGCGACAGAAAAACCGGTCACTCCCAGTCCCACCACAAGGACCTTGACGCCCTTCCAATCAGCGTTCCAACTCGTCAGGCCGGAGAGGCGTGACATTACTGGCTCGCCCATTCGAGATAGAACAGGCCGACACCCAAGCCGACACCCAGTGCGGCGATGAGCCAAAAACGAACGACGACGGTGATCTCGGCCCAGCCCTTCAATTCGAAGTGGTGATGAAGAGGACTCATGAGAAAGATGCGTTTACCCTTTGTTGCTTTGAAGTACGCGCGCTGAATGATTACCGAGCCCGCCACGATCACGAAAAGCGACCCGATGAGGATGATGAGAAGTTCGGTTCGGGTCAGGATTGCGAGAGCGGCGAGTGCGCCCCCGAGACCGAGGGACCCGGTGTCGCCCATGAATATTTGTGCGGGTGTCGTGTTCCACCAGAGGAACCCGACCGTACTGGCAGCGATGGCGGCGGCGATGGCGACCAAATCCAGTGAGTCGCGGGCTTCGTAGCACTTATAGGCGACTTCGGGATCCAACGCCGAGCTAAAACACGATTGGTT
>JBIIBI010000065.1:0-5065 GCA_044239485.1 Microbacteriaceae bacterium
CGGGTGGTTTGTGGCTTAGACGACGTGATGGCGATTTTCTCGCCAATCAACGCGTTCATGAGTGTCGATTTCCCCACGTTCGGGCGACCGACAAACGAGACAAATCCGCTACGCGAGGTCACGGGACGTCAACGATTCGCGCGATCACCGTGATGAGTCGCTTTCGGCGACGTTCGACCCGGTCGGCGGTGAGTTGCAACCCGGCCACCACGACAGTGTCTCCCGACTCGGGGAAACGCCCAAAATTCTTCACGAATAATCCACCGACGGTGTCCACGTCGTCCTCGTCGATAGGAACATCAAGGTGCTCGGCGAGGTCGTCAATGTTTGTCGACGCACTGACTCGCGACGACCCGTCGCCGAGGTCGACTATCCCGACCTCGTCATCGTCGTATTCGTCCGAGATTTCGCCGAGGACCTCTTCGATGAGGTCTTCCATGGTCACCAGGCCCGCGATCCCGCCATACTCGTCGACGACAAGCGCCATGTGATTCGATTCGGCCTGGAGAACTCGCAATGCCTCGTCTGCCATTTTGACCTCGGGCAAGAACAGAGCAGGTCGAACCAGTTCAGTGATGAGTGCCTTTTTCGCCTTGGCGGGATTCGCGCGAACGAAACGGGCTGTGTCTTTGATGTGGGCGATGCCCAGCACATCGTCGTTGTCGACACCAACAACGGGCATCCGTGAATAGCCTTCCGCAAGGAACATTCCCAACGCCTCGTCCACCGTTACGGTCGAGTCGAGCGCCGCCATCTCGGTTCGGGCGATCATGATTTCGCGAAGAATCGTGTCACCGAAATCGAAGATTGACCGGATGAGGTCACGGTCTTCTTCTTCGATCGCGTCCGACTCGGTCGCTTCGTCGACCATACTCAGCAACTGTCGTTCGGTGTTGATGGTCGTGCGCGCACGGCCCGGTGTCACCGCGTTGCCGATTCCGACAAGCACAATCGTGAGCGGGCCGAGGAACAGGCGGATGGCGCGAACCAATCCACCGGTCATGCGAACGATTCTCATCGGATGTGCGCGACCGACGCTGCGGGGACTCGATCCAACCAGTACGAAGGTGATGGCGGTCATCGCGATCGCCGAGGCAATGAGTGACTGCGTGAGGTCGTATCCGAGGCTCACGAATGACAGCGCGACAAGAATCGCCGCGAACGTCTCGCACAATACACGCACGAAATTCACGGCATTGAGGTGAGCCGGAACGTCGGCAGCGATCGCGTCAAACACGCGCGCGGTGCTGCCCTCACCCAGGTTGGCAACGTCGTTCCGAGACAGCGACTGGTATGCCGCGTCAATCGCCGCACAGAGTCCGCCGAACGTAATCAGCACCACGGCGATTACCGCGAACCACCCGGTCACGAGCGCTCGGAATCCGCGAAGGCGTCCACTAGCTGACGCTGGAGAGCGAACATAATGCGTTCCTCGGCGGGCGCCGCGTGGTCGAAGCCCAATAGGTGAAGAATTCCGTGTGACAGCAACCAGCGAATCTCGTCATCGGTGGAGTGTTTGGCGGCAATTGCCTGTTGGGCTGCGATTGTCGGACAAATCACGACATCGCCCAACAATCCGGGGTCCGACGGTTTGTCGTCGTCGCCGGGACGCAATTCGTCCATCGGGAACGACAGAACGTCCGTGGGCCCCGGCTCGTCCATCCACTCGACGTGCAATTTTGTAATCGCGTCTTCGTCGACAAACAACACGGCAAGTTCGGCCTCGGGGTGAACCTTCATCTCGGTCATCACGAAAGCCGCGAGGCGCCGCATCGTCTCGAGGTCGATCACTTCGGTCGTCTCGTTGGCGATCTCGACACTCACTTCGCATCTCGCTTTCGGCCGGCGGTCTTGGCGTGTTGTTCCTGTTCGTGACGAGTGTACGCATCAACAATCTTGCCCACGAGAGTGTGACGAACGACATCCGCGCTCGTGAGGACGGCCACGTACACGTCGTCCATCCCGTCGAGGATCTCGGTCGCCAGTTTCAAACCGGAAATCTCGGATGGCAGATCGACCTGGGTCGTGTCCCCTGTGATGACCATCTTCGACCCGAACCCGAGACGCGTCAGGAACATCTTCATCTGGTTTGGAGTCGTGTTTTGAGCCTCATCAAGGATGATGAACGAATCGTTGAGCGTGCGGCCGCGCATGTATGCGAGCGGTGCGACCTCGACAACGCCGGTCGCAAGAAGTTTGGGGACAAGTTCGGGGTCCATCATGTCGTTGAGTGCGTCGTACAAGGGACGAAGGTAGGGGTCAATCTTTTCGGTCAACGTTCCCGGAAGAAATCCGAGGCGCTCGCCCGCCTCGACCGCAGGACGAGTGAGAATGATGCGCGTCACTTCTTTTCGCTGCAACGCCTGGACGGCTTTTGCCATCGCCAAATAGGTCTTGCCCGTTCCGGCGGGTCCGATACCGAACGTGATGGTGGTGTGTTCGATTGCGTCGATGTAGTTCTTTTGACCCGCGGTCTTGGGGCGGATGGTCTTTCCGCGCGCCGACAGAATCGCTTCTCCGAGAACGTCGCCTACCTTTCCGCCGTTGCGGGTGATGGTCGAGCCTTCGACGACATCGCTGTCGGCGAGGTCCACGCCATTGGCGATCATGTCGATGAGTTCGCGGATGTGGCCCTCGACGCGGTTGACCTCGTCGGGTTCGCCGTCTATCGAGATGGCGTTCCCTCGAGAGCGAATGGTGACCGAGGGGTAGCGCAATTCGAGAGACGAGAGAAATCGGTCCTGTGGTCCGAGCAATCGAACCATGGCAATACCGTCGACCTCGATGTCGACGCGTGTGACGCTACTCTCCGCCAAGGGAACCTTCGGTCAATCCGCCAGCGAGAACGTGGGCGTGAACGTGAAAGACGCTCTGTCCGGCGTTTGCGCCAGTGTTGAATATGAGTCGGAATTCGCCGTCCGCGTGTTCGCGGGCGAGATCCTGCGCGACGGAGACCATTTCGGCGAGAAGCGCGGGATCGGCGGAGGCAAGTTCAGTAACGTTCGCGTACGCCGCGGTTTTCGGAACGACGAGGAGGTGAATCGGGGCACGCGGCGCGATGTCGCGAAACGCGATGATGGAATCGGACTCGAAGACGATGTCGGCCGGAATTTCGCGGGCGATGATGGCGGTGAAAATACTCATTGGGTACAGTCTATCCGCGCTACCACGTGCCACTCAGGGCGAGGATTGCGGCAATGACGGCCGGGCCTGCCGTTGATGTGCGAAGGATTGGACCGTCGAGACGAACTGGCGTCGCGCCGTCGGCCACGAACCGAGCAATCTCGTCTTCGGTGATCCCGCCTTCGGGTCCGACAATGACACCGATTGCCGCCGGGTTGCCGGCGGAGGTGAACCACTCGGTCAGACTCGAGGTCGCGCGTGGATCGAGCACAATCCAGTTCGCCTCCGGTTCACTGCCGCACACCGTCGCGGTCGACACGGGGTCGGTGACTCTCGGTATTCGGCTCCGCATAGCCTGTTTACTCGCCTCGCGAACGATTGCCGTCCAGCGCGCAACGCCTTTGGCAACCTTGTCGCCGGCCCAACGCGAAACACTTCGTTCCGACTGCCACGGAATGACGGTGTCGACTCCGAGTTCCGTCGCCATCTGAATCGCCATCTCGTCGCGGTCCCCCTTGGCGAGAGCCTGGGCCAACACGAGACGCGTCGAGGGGACTGGGTCGAACCGAACCCGTTCGACGTCGCACGCGACCACCGACTTGTCGGCCGACACGACGACCGCGTCGGCGCTCCAACCACGACCATCCGACACGCGAAACCGCTCACCGACGCGAATGCGAGCAACTTGAACCGCGTGCCTCGCCTCGTCCCCCGTCAATTCGACGCGGACAGTCGTTTCGTCGAGGGGCGTGTCGGTGAAATAGAGATTCGCCATTAGACGGTGAAGAAGCGATCGCGAAGTTTGGCGAAGAGTCCCTGACGGTGCTCGGCAAGATGAGGTGTCGCCGCGGGTCGAAGCGCGGCGAATTCTTCAATGAGTTTCGATTCCTTGGCGTTGAGCTTGCCCGGCGTCATTACCTGAAGGCCAAACTTGGCGTCGCCCCGGCCACTTCCGCGCAAGTGTCCGACACCGCGGTTTTTCACGACGACGACATCGCCGGATTGTGCACCGGGTTTGATGTCAACCGAAACTTCGCCGTCGAGAGCCTCGAGCGTGACTGTCGTTCCACGAATAGCGTCCACCATTTCGATTTGAATCGTCGCGAGCAAGTCATCGCCCTGACGCGCCCAGACCTCTGACGGAGTCACGTGGAATTCGACATAAACGTCACCGGCCGGACCGCCGGCTTCACCGACCTCGCCAACGCCACGCATGTGAACGCGCTGGCCGGTTTCGATTCCGGCGGGGATGTGAACGTCGAGGGTGGTCCGAGCACGAACCCTGCCGTGTCCGGCACAGGTCGGACAGGCGGCCGCGATGACCGTCCCGTAACCACGACACGAGCCACACGGAGTTGCCGTGACGATGTTGCCCAACAGGCTTCGCACCTGACGCTGCACAGAGCCACTTCCGCCACACACGTCACAACGCGACGGGTTCGTTCCGGGCGCACAACACGTTCCCTGGCAGGTGTCACACAACACTGCCGTGTCGACTTCGATCTGGCGATCATCACCGAAAATGACGTCAACGAGTTCGATGTCGACGCGAAGCAAAGCGTCGTTTCCCCGTTGCGCTCGGGACTGTGGTCCGCGGGATTGTCCTCCGCCGAAAAAAGCGTCGAAGACGTCGCCCATGTTGCCGAATCCGGGCATTCCGCCAAAGTTGCTCTGACCGCCCATGTCGTAATTGCGACGCTGTTCGGCGTCACCGAGCACGTCATAAGCGTGTGTCACGGCCTTGAACCGTTCCTCTGCGCCCTCCTCTGAATTCACGTCGGGGTGGAGTTCGCGCGCCAGTTTCCGATAAGCCTTCTTGATGGCGTCCTGGCTGGCGTCGCGGGCGACCCCCAAAATCTCGTAATGATCCATTTATGCGTCGTCTCCCAAGACCTGTGACAAATAGTGTGCGACAGCTTCGACGGCGGCCATGTTGAGCGGG
>JBIIBI010000066.1:0-5035 GCA_044239485.1 Microbacteriaceae bacterium
TCTTTCACTGCTTCGAGCACACGTTTCGCATGCTGCACCGCGAAGCGCCCAGCCGCGAGGTGATGCGTCCGTTCCTCGGACCGCCGCTCGCGACGACGTTCGGTGACATCCTCGGAATGTCTGGCGATGAGCTTGAGCGAGCGATCGCGATCTATCGCGCAGAATACGCAGCGGGCGGAGCCATTACCGCCGACCTATTCCCCGGTGTGATGGATGTTGTCCGAGCGGTTCGAGCCGCGGGAATCCCCGTTGCGTTGGCGACGTCAAAAGTCGAAACCGGCGTTCGCATGGTGTTGCGGCACTTCGATCTTGGGGACGATTTCGATGTGCTGGGAACCGCCTCGGACGACGACGTCCGATCGGCGAAAGCTGACGTCGTTCGTTTCGCCCTGGATTCTCTCGATGAGGCCGGCGCAGACGTTTCGCGCGTGGTCTTGGTGGGTGATCGAATACACGACGTCGAGGGTGCCGCCATCCACGGCGTCGACAGCGTGTTGGTGCAGTGGGGGTATGGCACCGAGGACGAATGGTCCGAGGCGACCGCGACCGTTGCGACCCCCGCGGGGTTGCGCGAGTTCCTGGGCGTCTAGCTCGTTCGGAAGGTCGCTAGTCGTGCCGAGTTGAGCACGACAAACACCGATGAGAACGCCATCGCGAGACCGGCAACCGCCGGGCCCATGATGCCCGCGAGAGCGATAGGGATTGCAATCGCGTTGTAGCCGAACGCCCACACAAGGTTTCCGCGAATCGTCCCCAGCGTCGACCGCGACAGCCGAATGGAGTCGGCTACTCGGCGAAGGTCAGTGGTCACCAGCACGATATCGCTCGTTTCAATCGCGACGTCTGTGCCGTGTCCCATGGCAATTCCCAGATCGGCTTGCGCGAGTGCCGCCGCGTCATTGATTCCGTCACCGACCATCGCGACTACCTCGCCGCGTTGTTGAAGTCGTGCGATGAGGTCGCGTTTGTCGGCCGGGTTCATGGCTCCGTAGAACTCGTCAATACCCACCTCTCGCGCAACCAATTCGGCGACCGCAGTGTTGTCACCCGAGGCCATGACGGTTCGAATTCCCAGCTTTGATAACGCTTTGATCGCCACCGAGGCACTGGGTTTGACAACGTCACTGATTGCAATGAGGCCCACGACTCTGTCCGCGTGCGCGACGGCGACGAGCGATCGCCCCGCCAAATTCCACTCAGCGGCTCGTTCCGCGATTGCCGGCGCGACGGAGTGTGCCGTTTCGGCAAGCCACTCCAATGACCCGGCGCTAATAACCGTTGTGCCCAGGGTTCCCGTCACTCCGCGCCCCGGTTCAGCCACAATTCCGGACGCAACATCGCCCATGATTCCGCGAGTGGTCGCTTCGGCGACAACTGACCGAGCCAGAGGGTGATCGGTGCCCATCTCGACACGCGCTGCGTCCCCGAGAACCGTGTCCGCCGAAACTCCGTCGCCGAAAACATCGACCACCGATGGGTGTCCGCTCGTCAGAGTTCCGGTCTTGTCCACGATGACGGTCGTGACGCGACGCGTGCTCTCGAGCACGTCGGTTCCGCGAATGATGATTCCGCTGCGGGCTCCGCGTCCCGTCCCGGCGAGTAGCGCCATCGGTGTCGCCAGTCCCAGCGCACAAGGACAGGCCACGACGAGCGTCGCCACGGCGATCGACACCGCGTGTGTCGCATCGCCCGAGATGGAGAACCACATGATTCCACCGACAACGGCCGCCGCTATCACGAGTGGTACGAACACCGCCGAGATGCGGTCAACAAGTTTTTGGACGGGGGCTTTCCCCGCTTGGGCTTCTTCGACCATTTGGGTGAGCCGGGCGAGTTCGGTGCCGGCACCAACCGCGGTGGCCTCGACGACAAGTCGACCACCCGCATTGATTGTTCCGCCAATGAGTGTCGACCCAGGGCCTACGGGAACGGGCACGCTTTCGCCCGTCACAGCACTCGCGTCGATCGCGGACTGTCCCTCGATAACTCGCCCGTCGGTCGGCACGATCCCGCCGGCCAGGACGACAAAGGTGTCGCCTTTCTGCACGGCACCGGCTGGGACGGTCACTTCGCGCCCGTCGACGAGCAGAATTGCCTGCTTGGCGGCCGTGTTGAGAAGCGCCGTGAGCGACATTTTCGCCGCTCGTTTAGCGCGCGATTCCAATAGACGACCGAGCAAAACGAACGCGGTGACCACGGCGGCCGACTCAAAATAGAGGGAATGGGCGCTGTAGCCAAACAGCGCCAAGTCCATACGCATTCCGATCATGCCCGCCATCGTGAAAAACAGTGCATACATCGACCACAGGTACGCCACCGCGACGCCGAGCGAGACGAGAGTGTCCATCGTCGTTGCACCGTGGCGCGCATTGCGCACGGCGGCTCGGTGGAACGGCCACGCTCCCCAGGTCACGATCGGCGTGGTGAGTGCGGCGGCCACCCACTGGAATCCGTCGAATTGCCAGGCGGGAATCATCGAGACAAGAAACACCGGTATCGCGAGCGCCAACGAAACGATGACCCGAGCCGTGAGTACGGGATCGCCGGGTGCTTCCGCCTCGCGGTGGTCGCGGTCGATTACTCGCGCGCCGTATCCGACCTTCGTGATGGCTGCGATGAGGTCGGTCGCGTCCGTCACGCCATCAATCTCGACCGACGCACGTTCGGTCGCAAAGTTCACCGTCGCGGTCACGCCGGGAACAGTTGCGAGCGCGCCTTCAATTCGCCCTGCACACGTCGCACACGTCATTCCCTCCAGTGCGAGGTCGACGTGTGTCGCGGCCATTAGTGGACTAGTTCGTAGCCGGCTTCGACGATTGCCTTGTCAAGGGCGGAAGCATCGACAGCCCCATCGCTCTCGACGTGCAGCGTCGACTGGCCGTTCGCCACGAGGTCGATCGAGACCCCCGTTACGCCGGGCACGAGTGCCGCAGCGCGCGACACCGTCATCACGCAGTGGTTACAGGTCAACCCGGTGACCCCGAAATCTGTTGTGCTCATGTCGTCATCCTTTCACTACATCGTCAAACAACGTTGGGATCCCGTTTATTCCGAACAATCGGTGATTGAGGTAGTTGGGTGGTGCGCAAGAGGGGACTTGAACCCCTACGCCCTTACGGGCACTGGCACCTGAAGCCAGCGCGTCTGCCATTCCGCCACTTGCGCGCGTCCGGGGACGTGCCCGTCAAGGCTATCACGGCGAGCGCCGCCCAATCCCGCGAGGTGCAGGGGCGCAACACCCACCGCGGATAGAATTGGGGCGACCGTGGAGGGGGAACCGTGGGCTTACTGGACAACGTGGAACGTGGTCTCGAGCGACTCGTCAGCGGCGCTTTCGCGAAGTCTTTTCGGGGCGGTGTTCAGCCGATCGAAATCATCGCTGCGCTCAAGCGCGAAATCGATTCCCACGCGGTCGTCGTCCAGCGTGACCGCATCCTCGCTCCTCACGCCTACACGGTTGGCCTCAACTCGGAAGACTTCGATCCGCTCAACGCCCATGGCGCTGTTCTCATCAGTGAATTGACCGACGGCGTCCGCGCATATGCGAATCGCCAGCGTTACAGCTTTACCGCCCCCGTCTCGATCACGCTCGTCGCCGCGTCGGACATTGCGCGCGGCGTGATCAAGGTGGCGTCGCAAGCACTCGACGCGGTGTCGGAGTGGCACCCCGCGCTCGAGATCAATGGCGAAACGGTTCACCTGAGCGGTCCCGAGATCATCATCGGGCGCGGTTCGACGGCAACGGTCATACTCAGCGACAGCGGCGCATCGCGCCATCACGCTCGTATCCTGTGGAGCGGAAAAATCGCGGGTCTTGAAGACCTGCAGTCGACAAACGGAACCAAACTCAACGGAACCCGAGTGACCTCATCCCCTCTCGACCAGGGTGACGTCATTCACATCGGTGGGACCCAACTGGTCTTCCGCATTCTTCCGGGGGTTTCGGCGTGAGTGAGCTAACCCTGTTCGTGCTCCGCTTCGGTTTCCTCGGCTTGATGTGGGTTTTCGTGTTCGCCATCGTGTTCGCGTTGCGCAGTGACCTGTTCCGCCACTACGTTCGCCGAAGCGACCGGCCGCAGGGCGACATCACCCACAACCCAGGAGCCGAATCGTCCCCGTTCCTGCCGCCAGCCGCCAACGGTTCTGCGTCAAACCCCGCACGGAAACTCGTGATTGTTGCGGGTGCCCGAGAGGGCCTCGAAATCCCGCTCGAGTCAGACAAGCTCACGATCGGCCGCAGTGCACAGTCGGGGCTCGTCATCCGAGACGAATACACGTCCACCAACCACGCTCGCTTGCAGTTGTGGAACGGCGACTGGGTCATTCAAGATTTAGGTTCAACCAACGGCACGTTCGTCGATAACCAGCGCGTCAGCGTGCCGACTCCCGTTCCGCTGTTCACGCCCGTGTCCGTCGGCTCGACCATTTTTGAACTGAGGCCATAGTGGACGCCCGCGTCCTCTCGGTGGCGAGCAGTCACATTGGGCGAGTCCGAGCAAGCAATCAGGACTCGGGTTACGCCGGTACCCACCTTTTTCTCGTCGCCGACGGAATGGGCGGTCACGCAGGTGGCGACGTCGCCAGTTCGCTCGCGACCCAGGCCGTCACCGCCGTCGCTGATGAACGCTTTGAATCGATCGAGATTGCTCAACAGCGACTCGTGGACTCGGTGAAAAACAGTGCCGCCGAACTCATCGAGGCCGTGCGGGAACACCCCGACCTTTCCGGAATGGGAACGACGGTCAGCGCACTTCTTCGTCACAACCAGCAGGTTGTCATCGCGCACATCGGCGATTCGCGAATCTACCGCTTCCGCAGCGGCGTTCTCGAACAGATCACGACCGACCACACGTTTGTGCAGAAACTCGTCGAAACCGGTCGCATCACGCCGGAGGAAGCGTTGGTACACCCGCGTCGCAATGTACTTATGCGCGTATTGGGCGATGTCGCGGGAAGTGTTGATGTCGACACCGCGGTTCTCGACACCGAACCTGGCGACGTCTGGATGTTGTGCTCGGACGGTCTTTGTGGCTAT
>JBIIBI010000067.1:0-5011 GCA_044239485.1 Microbacteriaceae bacterium
CGCCGAGTTCCACGAGTTGGACGCCTCGATTGATGATGATGCGAAGACGATTCCGGGGTTTTTAGGAACGGATCGATGGTTCTCGGAGGACGGTCTCACGACCAACGCAATTTATTACTTCACCGACATGGCGGCTCTTACCAAACTCGGACGTTTCGACGATCACAGAACGGCAAAGAGCCAGGTCGACCGCTGGTACAAGGGCTACCGTGTCATCGTGACCGAAGTCACGGCCACCTACGGGAACATGCCCCACATCGCCGCCGGCGACAACTAGAAAGTGGGGTTAAGCGATTGCGCTCTCCTGAATACTGAATTAGTTTTTGGTTATGGTCGGAGAATCTGAATTTGTTCCTGCGCGAGGCAAGGCTGAAGTTGTAGTACGAATCAGCAACCTGACAAATTCTGGGCCGGAGGTACTTGGCCCGGGTTCCAAGGAGAGAAAGTCCGTGCTTGTCAACCTCGCGAAGGGGTTGGGCATAGAAATTAACGAACGAGATTCAAAGCAAGAACTCGGGCGCCTTATTGCCGAGACCTTTGGCCGAAAGTGGTTGCAGTCGCATGAATCAGTCGGTCAAACCATTACGCTCGACGGACTGAATCTGCTTCTGGAGATTGGAACTGTTGAACTTGGGGTTGGGTCGCTAGGCGGCTGGCCCAGCAACATAAACGAACAGGCCGCGGTGATGGCCAATTCGATTACACGAAGTATCCCGAAGGCAGTTGATGGGCATGCCGCGATTCTGGAAATGCAGGCGAACAGTGCCCAGTGGAAACAGACCGAATGGCATGGGTTCTATTTCGAAATGAAGGCGCGGAGCGTCTTGATTTCAGATTTCGGCGGAGGGCCCAAAAAGATCCTCAACACCACGTTTGACTACGTCAACACGAGCGTATGGGATCTAAAATCCCACTCCGAAATCAACAGTGCCGGGAAGAGTACATCGAGTTGCCAACTAAATGACAAGTCGTCGATGGAAGAGGCAATCAGGTCTGGTGGCATGGGTCTCGTTATTCTCTGTATCGAATCCAAACGAACACTCGAATTTGCAACTTGGCACAAAAATCAACGCGGTTCGACAACCGAACCGCGAAAAGCTTTGGTAGCGGAGTTCAAGTCGCTCTCGGTTGAGTTCTATTGGATTCCAAACACAGCGAGACTAAAAAGCGCAATTGCCAGGAGAGAGATCAGCACCTTCTCGCAAGGAAAGAATTCAAACGGAAAAGCCAGAGAGCCCAAATATTCAATCAACCTAAAGAAGGCACGCGACAGCGACCTATTGGTGTTCCGCAAATTCTTCTAGGCGACGAGAAACGTTTCGGACTCCGAAACCACTGAGATGTTGCATTTGTCCGGAGATTCAGGAAAGTTGAATACATGACTGAACTTCTCCGCATCTACTCCGAGAAACTTCAAATCACGACTCACTAACTGTCGGAAGACATGGAAAACTGACGCTACATTTACCCCGTTACCAAGTTGTTTGTATGTCGTGGCGTTTCGTTGTGTACCGAACGAGAAGTTATCCGGCAGGCCTTGGAGCCTAGCCGCTTCACGGATTGTGATTCGGCGACGTTCTTTCCCGAGTATTGATGTTTGCGTGATCGCAACAAGAGCCGGCAAATATGTATCTCTCTTTACACGGAGTCCTGAGGGTCTGAAATGAATAACGCAGTCATCAAGTGAATTGGCCTGTTGTGCCTGCCATTCGAACTTTCTCCTGCTCGGGGGGAAGGTTTCTAGTCGATTCCAACGATCGAGCCATGCGTCCAAAATTACTTTGTGTCGGTAGTAGAACTCAGAATTTTTCCTGAGGAAATTCACCTTCCATTTAGGCGTATCAACGTCATAGTCCAAATCGTTCGGATTGCGCCACTCGTCCACCCAGATTGGAAAGCCTGGTAATCGTTCATCGGGGTAATGGTTTCGAAAGGTAATCACAAAGTCATTCCAAGCGTCTAACCAGAGCGTTTCGTTATCGCTGAGTCGAGTATCAAGTTGTGTGAGACTCTGTTCGGAATTGTCGATTGGCAAGTGTTTTCTCAGTTTCCAATCATCTGGGTTCCAACCTTGGTAAACCGAACTGAGGTCGATGGCCTCTACATCCAAAAGATCTGTGGCTCCTTCACCTATGAAGGTCGCACCGATGAATACTCGTTCTCGAACCTGTGGGCGTCCGCCCTTCTCCGGCGGGATGCGATGTGGCGAAACGATTAGCGGCTTGCTGTCAACCCGATATCCAAGAGAACGCAGGGTCGCAATGATGACGTTCCACTCGTGGAGATGCCGCGGTCCAGCAATATTGCGAACATTCTCTAGCAACACGAATCGTGGTCGTTTGGCCTCCACAATCTTCGCGATGTTCCAAAACAGTGTTCCCCGAGACTCCTCCATACCGCGTTGCAAGCCAGACTTACTGAAGGGCTGGCAGGGGAAACCTGCCAGCAATACGTCGTGATCGGGAACTTCCATTTGGGTGTCGTTCGCCAATTTAGTTATGTCGCCGGCAGGTAAATCTCCCCAATTCAAGCCATAAATCTGAGATGCGGAAGGGTCAATTTCAGACGCGAACACCATTTCACCGCCGAGGGCACGCATTGCCGCGTGAAATCCGCCTATACCCGCGAATAGGTCAATGTATTTGAAGCCCACAGTGAAATGATACGAGGTTGCACCGACACAGCACCGAGGCGCACGCTAACTCGGAGAGAACATCCCAATCCCAACTAGGACGGGTTGAGCTGCTCAATGACGGCCTGCGCGACCTCAGTCATCGTCAGTCGTCGATCCATCGACGCCTTCTGAATCCAGCGGAACGCCTCCGGCTCGGTGAGTTTCATTTTTTCCTGCAAAAGTCCTTTGGCGCGATCAAGGGTCTTTCGCGCCTCCAGTCTCTCGAGCGCGTCGGTGACCTCGGCCTCGACCGCAAGAAGTTCTTGGTGACGCGACAACGCGACTTCGATCTGGGGCAAGAGACGCTCGGGAGTGAACGGCTTGACGACGTAGGCAATTGCGCCGGCTTCGACCGCGCGAGCTACGAACTCCGGCTGGGCGAAGGCTGTGAGCATGACGACGGGCGCGAGTCGGTCCTTGCCGATTGCCTCGGCGGCGGTCAACCCGTCCATCTTCGGCATCGTAATATCCATGATGACGAGATCCGGTAGAAGCTGACGGGTGAGCTCAATCGCCGCCTCACCATCTGCCGCTTCACCAACCACATCGAAACCGTTTTCGCGCAAGACTTCGACGATGTCCATCCGGATGAGCGCTTCGTCTTCAGCGACCACAACTCGACGGGCTACGGTTTCACTCACGCGTTCAGCCTACGGTATCGTTTTCACCTGGAGCCGGATTGGCGGAATGGCAGACGCGAAGCACTCAAAATGCTTTGTCCGTAAGGGCGTGTGGGTTCAAGTCCCACATCCGGCACAGAAAAAGGGCGGGGTTGATTCCCCGCCCTTTGTCAATTCCTACTGTTTCGGCATCTCGGTGCCAACAATGTGGACGCGAATGTCGTTCGTCGAACCGGCAATCCCCGGAGGGGAACCCGAGATCACCACGACCTTGTCTCCCGGTAGTGCAAGGCCTTCCGCGAGAAGAGACTCGTCCACCTCGGTGAACATTTGGTCGGTGTGGGTGACGGGGTCGACCAGATAGGACGTGATACCCCAGTACAGCGCCATCCGACGTCGAATCGACTCGTTGGTTGCGAAGGCCTTCATTGGGATTCGGAACCGAAG
This sequence comes from Microbacteriaceae bacterium, assembly GCA_044239485.1. Classification (GTDB taxonomy): domain Bacteria; phylum Actinomycetota; class Actinomycetes; order Actinomycetales; family Microbacteriaceae; genus MWH-TA3. The sequence continues at coordinate 3,742 of JBIIBI010000067.1, forward strand.
TCGCGACATGCGACGTGCGGAGTCGCCGGACTCGGTGAACACGCACACGTATTTGGCCTCGACGAAGTCGGCCACCTCGGCCGCGGCAAGAGTGATTGCCCCACCCTGAGTGCGCGGTTTCGTTCCGAGCGGAAGGATTCGTTCGAGACCGTGTTCTTCGGTGTTTTCGATGATTCGCGCCATCGTGGCAACCGTGATTGCTGGGAAGGCTCCGACACTGGTTTCACCCGACAGCATGACCGCATCGGCTCCGTCCAGGATCGCGTTCGCGACGTCGGACGTCTCGGCGCGAGTTGGGACCGGTGACGTGATCATCGACTCGAGCATCTGTGTCGCAACGATGACAGGCTTCGCCATGCGACGCGCAGCCTCGACGGTTCGCTTCTGGACGAGCGGAACCTGCTCCAACGGCAGTTCGACACCGAGGTCTCCACGGGCGACCATAATTGCGTCGAAGGCATCGACGATTTCGTCAATCGCGTCAACGGCTTGAGGTTTCTCAATCTTGGCAATCACCGGAAGGCGAATCCCCTCCTCGGCCATGATTTCGTGAACGCGCGTGACGTCGGACGCACTTCGGACGAAGGACAACGCGATGTAATCCGCTCCGATGCGAAGACCCCAGCGAAGATCGTCTTCGTCCTTCTCGCTTAGAGCGGGGACGTTCACGGCAACACCGGGAAGATTGATCCCCTTGTTGTTGGAAACGAATCCGCCGACGACAACTTCGGTACGAACCCGAACGCCGTCGGTGTCGAGAACGCGGACGTTGACCTTGCCGTCATCGATGAGAAGCGTGTCACCGGCCGAGACATCCTGCGGTAAACCCTTGAAGGTCGTACCGCAGATGTCTTTCGCGCCCTCGATGTCTTCTGTCGTGATGGTGAAGATGTCCCCGATGGCGAGTTCGTGAGGACCGTCGGCGAATTTTCCGAGCCTGATTTTGGGGCCCTGCAGGTCGACGAGAATAGCGACCGGCTTTCCGAGGTCTGCCGCAACCTTCTTGACATTGGCGAAAACCTCTTCGTGAACCTCATACGTCCCGTGGCTCAGATTCATTCGTGCAACGTCGACACCTGCTTCGATGACGGCACGAATCGTGTCATAGCTGTTCGTGGCGGGGCCGAGCGTGGCAACAATCTTTGCGCGTCTCATGGTGTCCTTCGTAGTGGAGTGTGCACTTCGTTAGAAGTGTATCGGGGCGTCGTGTGCGGAGACCGGGCTGGGGAGGGACGTTCGGCCGCGAAGATACTCGTCAGCGCGCGCTGCC
>JBIIBI010000068.1:0-4994 GCA_044239485.1 Microbacteriaceae bacterium
ATTCGACGCTCGTGACCCGAGTCGACGGCCCACCGAGGTCGGCGAGCGCCACCGCGAACAATCCGACCCCGCCGTAGAGGTCGAGGTTGAGGGCTGTGGCGTCAAAATGGTCGGGGTCGATCGCGGTGCGAACCTCGGCCGTCAGGGTGGTTGCCGCTTCGCGGTGAACCTGCCAGAAACCGTTGTCGTCGACGCGGAATTCGCGATTGCCCACGCGTTCGCGAATGGCGGTCGGTTTTTGTTCTCCGACAATGAGTCGCGGGTCACCGATCGACGGGGACAGCACGTCGACCGAACCGAACATCCCGTAGTTGTCGGACAGCGGTGCGATGCGGTTGATTCCCTCGGTCGCGAGCGGAAGGGACTTCACGACGATGATGTCGTGTGATCGGCGCGCGCGCGGACCGACCTGACCCTGCTCGTTGACGTGCAGACGAACCCGGGTGCGCCACCCCAACCCGTTTCGCTCGTCGTCACCGGGGAGTGACTCCACTCGTTCAAGCAAGAGGGAGATGGCGGCTTCGTCAAGTTTTCCGAAACGGGCGAGAGCGTCTTTGAGGACATCGCGCTTGAGTTCACGCTGATGTGCGAGAGCGATGTGACCGAAGTCCGCTCCGCCGACGCGGGCGTGAATCGGACGATCGATTCCGGCTTCCGCCCAGACGTGCGGAACTCGGTGCGGGCTCGGGCTGCTCACCTCGATGGCATCGGCGCGCCAAAAACTGGCCTTCGAGTCGTCGGTCACGCGAGCGGTTACCGTCTCCCCTGGGATCGCGTCGCTCACGAAGATCACGCGTCCATCGAGTCGCCCGACAGCGAACCCGCCGTGCGCGATTCCCGTCAGTGTCAGTTCAACGTCGGTACCAAGCGATTCACCCATTTGTCCAGCCTACGGTCAGGGTAGTGTCGGGCTGTGCGTCTCGTTCTCGCTTCTACGTCACCCGCTCGCCTCGCGACTCTTCGCGCGGCCGGAGTCGAACCGTTGACGATTTCCCCCGGAGTCGATGAGGATGCCGTCGTCGCGGCGGCGGGGCACCTCGAACCAGCCGAGATGGTGGAACTACTGGCCCGGGCGAAAGCCGAGGCCGTTGCCGAGTCTCACGGATCGACAATCGACGGGTTGATTCTCGGTGGTGATTCCGCATTCGTCATCGACGGAATCATCCACGGAAAGCCGCACCTCTCCGAGGTCGCCCGCGAACGGTGGCTGCGCCAACGCGGCCGAACGGGCGTCCTGTATTCCGGCCACTGGCTCATTGACAATCGAGGCGGCCAGAACAACGCTGCCGTCGGCGTTGTCACGCACGCCGAGGTCACTTTCGCCGACGTCACCGACGCAGAAATCGATGCGTACATCGCGACGGGTGAGCCACTCCACGTCGCCGGCGCCTTCACCATTGATTCCCTCGGTGGGCCCTTCATCGAATCGATCATCGGCGACCCACACACGGTCGTCGGGTTGTCCCTTCCCGCCCTGAGAAATCTTGTCCGTTCGTTCGGAATCGAATGGACCGAACTGTGGAATCGCTGACCGAAAGAGACAGAAAGCGTGCCGACCAATAGGCTAAAGAGCATGTCAACACGCATTACCAAGGTCCTCATCGCCAATCGCGGAGAAATCGCTGTTCGTGTGATTCGCGCCGCCAAGGACGCGGGAATCGCGACCGTTGCGGTCTATGCGAACCAGGACATCAATGCTCAACACGTCAAACTGGCTGACGAGGCCATCAGCCTCGACGGCACCACGAGCGCCGACACCTACCTCGTCATCGGAAAGATCGTCGCGGCCGCAAAGCGGACTGGTGCCAACGCGATTCACCCCGGCTACGGGTTTCTCGCCGAGAACGCCGACTTTGCCCGCGCCGTGTCCGACGCCGGAATCATCTGGATTGGGCCATCCCCCGAGGCGATCGAACGGCTCGGGGACAAGGTCAGCGCGCGTCACGTTGCGGAAAAGGTCGGCGCTCCACTCGCACCGGGGACGTTGAACCCCGTCGAAACCGCGCAAGAGGTCCTCGACTTCGTCGATGTTCACGGACTCCCCGTCGCCATCAAGGCGGCGTTCGGTGGTGGTGGACGCGGCCTCAAGATCGCACACACACGCGAGGAAATCCCCGAACAGTTCGAGTCCGCGACGCGCGAAGCCATCGCCGCATTCGGACGCGGCGAATGTTTCGTCGAGAAGTACCTCGACAAACCGCGCCACGTCGAGACCCAGTGTCTGGCGGACCACAAGGGAAACGTTGTGGTCGTATCGACGCGCGACTGCTCGTTGCAGCGGCGTCACCAGAAACTCGTCGAGGAAGCGCCCGCGCCGTTCCTCACTGACGCACAGCGCGAACTGCTCTATTCGGCGTCGAAGAACATCTTGAAAGAGGTCGGTTACGTCGGAGCGGCAACCTGTGAGTTCCTGATTGGCGCCGACGGGACCATTACGTTCCTCGAGGTCAACACTCGTCTGCAGGTCGAACACCCCGTCTCGGAAGAAGTCACGGGCCTCGACCTTGTGCGCGAACAGTTCCGAATCGCCGAAGGCGGGCTCGTCGACTATCCGGACCCCGAGATCACCGGTCACTCGATTGAATTTCGCATCAACGGCGAGGACGCTGGCGCGAATTTTCGCCCCACCCCCGGACCAGTCAAAGCGCTTCGGCTTCCCGGTGGTCCCGGCATCCGCGTTGATTCCGGGGTTGTCGCGGGCGACGTCATCTCGGGATCATTCGACTCGCTGCTCGCCAAACTGATTGTCACCGGGACCGATCGCAAGGACGCGCTATCCAAAGCACGCCGCGCCTTGAGCGAATTCCAGGTCGTCGGACTTCCCACTGTGCTCCCGTTCCACCAGCTCGTCGTGAACGACCCCGCGTTCGCGCCCGCGGGGGACGAACCGTTCTCGATTTACACGAGTTGGATCGAGACTGAGTTCAACAACACCATCGAGGAATACGCGGGCACGATTGGTGCGGGCGAAGCAACCGACACCCGCCACGAAGTGGTCGTCGAAGTCGACGGCAAGCGTCTGGCCGTCTCTGTTCCCGACTCGCTGTTGCCGACCTCGGCTCGAATTCGCAAACCGCTCGCACCCGTGCGGTCCAAGACCACTCACGCCTCAGGCGGAAGTGGAAACAACGTCGCGTCGCCGATGCAGGCGACGGTTGTCAAGGTCGAGGTCGCACCCGGTGATGCGGTCATCAAGGGTCAAACCGTCGTCGTTCTCGAAGCGATGAAGATGGAGCAGGCAATCGCCGCTCCTCGTGACGGTGTGGTTGCCAAGGTCAGCGCCGAGGTCGGCACAACGGTCAAGGCCGGTTTCGTGTTGCTCTCGCTCGAGAAGGATTCCTAAACATGATGCACAGTGGCACACACCCTCTGGACGACCCTTCGGTAGACCCCCAGGAGGTGGCCCGCGAGGCCGCTACACAGATCGCGAAAAAGACGGGGGTGGCGAAGCACGATATCGCGCTGACTCTCGGTAGCGGTTGGGGTAAAGCGGCCGACCTCATCGGCGAGACGATCGCCGAATTCCCCGCCACCGAAATCACGGGGTTCTCGAAGCCCGCGGTGGAAGGTCACGTCGGGACGATTCGTTCGATTCGCACGGACTCCGGTGCTCACATCCTCATCATCGGGGCCCGCACTCACTTTTACGAAGACCACGGCGTTCGTCGCGTTGTCCATTCGGTTCGCACCGCCGCCGCGACCGGCGCCAAAATCATGGTGCTGACCAACGGCGCAGGTGGACTGAAGGAATCGTGGGGACCGGGGACTCCCGTCCTCATTAGCGACCACATCAACCTCTCGGCGTCGTCGCCTCTCGAGGGTGCAACATTCATCGACCTGACCGATTTGTATTCGACCCGTCTTCGAGACCTCGCTCGCAGCGTCAAGCCCGACCTGGACGAAGGCGTGTACGTGCAGTTCCGAGGACCGCACTACGAAACCCCGGCCGAGGTGCAGATGGCGGGCCGCATGGGTGGACACATCGTCGGAATGTCGACGGCTCTCGAGGCCATCGCCGCGCGGGAAGCGGGAATGGAAGTTCTCGGGTTTTCGCTCATCACGAATCTCGCTGCGGGGCTCGGTGAGCCGCTCAGTCACGCCGAGGTCATCGCCGCCGGCAAAGAGGCCGAGCCCGTGATGTCGGCATTGCTTGCCAACGTCGTCGCCGCTCTCGTCAAGGGATAATCCGTGTCATCGAGTGACCTGATTGCCCGCGCGAACGCGTGGCTCGTGCAAGACCCCGACCCCGAGACCGTCGCGGAATTGCGCGCGATTATCGAGCTTGCCGATGCTGGCGACGCACCCGCAATCGCCGACCTCTCTGACCGTTTCGATAGCCGATTGACTTTCGGCACAGCCGGACTCCGAGGCGAATTGGGGGCCGGCCCGAACCGCATGAACCGGGTGCTTGTTACGCAGGCAGCCCACGGGTTTGCCACATTCCTTCTGCAACGCGAAGCGAACCCGAGCGTCGTGATTGGGTACGACGGTCGCGTGAATTCGGATGTGTTCGCACGCGACTCCGCCGAAATCTTTGCGGGACTCGGAATGCGCGTCATCTTGTTTGACCGCGCGGTTCCGACACCGGTCGTCGCGACCGCCCTGCGCGAACTGGGGCTCAGTGCAGCGGTTGTTGTCACCGCGAGCCACAACCCGCCGCGTGACAACGGATACAAGGTGTACCTCGGTGGCGACGATCAGGGGTCGCAAATCGTGTCCCCCGACGACACCGACATTGAATCCTTGATTCTGCGAGCTGCGAATCTGAACATTGCCGATTTCACGCGGTCGAGCGTCTACGAGACCGCCCCCGAATCGCTCATCGACACGTTCGTCGAGAAGACCGCGGCGATCTCGACGAGGCCAGCGACTCCCGTCCGCTTCGTCTACACCGCGATGCACGGCGTCGGGTGGGAGGTCTCAAATCGGTGTTACCTTGCCGCCGGGCTGGGTGACGCGATCGTCGTTCCCGAACAGATCCACCCCGACGGCAC
>JBIIBI010000069.1:0-4993 GCA_044239485.1 Microbacteriaceae bacterium
CTGCACCGATACCGTCGTAGTAACCCGCGCGTCCGCCGACGCCGACATCTTCGGCCATCGAGATCTGAACGTGGTCGACGTAGTTTGAGTTCCAAATGGGTTCGTAGAACATGTTGGCGAAGCGTAGCGCGAGGATGTTCTGGACCGTTTCTTTCCCGAGGTAGTGATCGATGCGAAACACAGAATCGGCAGGAAAAACCGATTCGACGACTGCATTGAGTTCCCGGGCACTCGCTAAATCCGAGCCGAACGGCTTTTCGATAACCACTCGACGCCACTGGTTGTCCTTTGGTGTAGCAAGGCCGGAGCGACGAAGTTGTTCCGTGACGAGTGGGAAGGAGCGCGGCGGGATTGAAAGGTAGAAGGCGTGGTTTCCCATGGTGCCTCGCTCGCGATCCAATTCGGCGATTGTTTCGCCAAGTCGGTCGAACGCCGCGTCGTCATCAAAGTCCCCGGCGACGAATCGAATGCCCTCGGCCAATTGGCGCCAAACGTCGTCGCGGAAGGGTGTTCGTGCATACTTCGTGACCGACTCACGGACAACCTCCATGAAGTCCTGGTTTTTCCACTCGCGTCGTGCGAAGCCAACCAGGGCGAAACCCGGAGGGAGCAGCCCGCGGTTCGCCAAATCGTACACAGCGGGCATCAGTTTCTTGCGTGACAGGTCGCCTGTGACACCGAAAATCACGAGACCCGACGGGCCTGCGATTTGACCCAGTCGACGGTCATTCGGATCCCGGAGCGGATTGATGAACGTCACGAACTGTTCCCGTGTCGCCGAAGCGTGGCAACGAGTTCGGTGAGTTGGGTGAATCCCGTCACCGCGAGGGTCAACACCGGGCGATTGTGCTCCGCGAGAACGGTTGCATCTCCGCGGGCCTGCGCGGCCAACAGCACTCCGAAAGTGAATGGCCGCCCCGGAACCTCTCGGTCGTTGATTGCGGTCTCGACGACCTGGATGAACACTCCCTGGGCTGGTCCACCCTTGTGGTACTGCCCTGTCGAGTGGAGAAAACGTGGCCCCCATCCGAACGTCGTTGGGCGACCACCGCTTGCCAAAGCGAACGTGTCACGGATTGTTTCGAGTCCCGACCCCGCTTCACGATCCGCATAAGCGTGAACGGAGACATAGCCGTCCGTCGGAACGAGTGCGAGAACCTCGCGAACCGCTTCATCGACGGTCGTCGCGGTCGGTTGATAGCCGAGTGCACTCATCGCAACCGCTCCGTCAACCGCGAAGGTCACTTGTGCGTCAGGAGTTGTTTCCAAGAACGCGCGCGCAGCGATCTTGGCTGATTCAACATCGGGCTGGTCGAACGGGTTGATTCCGAGCAACGTGCCAGCAACCGAGGTCGCTACTTCCCACGTGATGAGCTGCGCGCCAAGGGTCCCCGATACGGTTATCGAGTCACCGGACGCATCCGCTTCCGAATCGAGGATGTGGACGGGCAGAAGGTCTCGGGCTGAAAGATCTGGTGCGCCGGGCTCGAGGACGACAGGCAGCACGCCGGTGTTGTTCTTGCCCGTGGACTCGGCGACGAGCTGTTCGATCCAGTCGCCAACGCCGACAATCGACGATTTCGCTGACAGGATTCCCATTTTGTCGCGGCGGGGCGAAGTGCCCGCCATAGCCGCCCCGAGCATCAGGCCGGGGTTTGATTCGTCGTCAGCAAGCAGAGCGGGAAGTGCTGCGTCCGCATCGTCCAGAAGCGTTGCGATATTGACGCCCGCGAGCCCGCAGGGGACAAGTCCGAAAGCAGTGAGGGCCGAGTAGCGACCACCAACGTGAGGATCGGCGTTGAAAACGCGGTATCCGTCATCTCGGGAAGAGACATCGAGGGGCGAGCCGGGGTCCGTGACAATGACGATTCGCGTCAACGGGTCGATTCCAGCCGCCGTGAACGCGGCCTCGAAGGCTCGCTTTTGCGAATCGGTTTCCACTGTTGACCCCGATTTGGACGAAACCACAACCACGGTGGTCTCGATGCTCGAATCAACAACACGCGAGATCTGAGCGGGATGAGTGGTGTCAAGCACGACGAGCGGGACGCCCTCGGTGCGAGTGATTACTTCGGGAGCAAGCGACGAGCCGCCCATACCGCAGAGCACGATCCGATTCAGACCGCGTGCCCGGAACTCATCGCGCAACGCGAGGATTTCGTCGACCAATGGGCGTGAAATCTCGCTCGCATGCACCCACCCGAGTCGAACCGACGATTCGGGCTCTGCATCGACACCCCACAGAGTTGAATCACCAGCACCGAGCCTGGATGCGAACTGTTCGGAAACCAGCGTGGGAACGTGACGCGCGACGGCGTCGGCTGCAACACCCGAGACCGAGACGGACGTCATCGAGAGGAGTCCATGGCGGCCGTGACGATGTCGAGCAGTTCGTTCCACGACACGATGAACTTGTCAACTCCCTCGCGCTCGAGCAACGTCGTGACCTCGACGATCGAAATGCCGTGGGCCTCGATTGCCGCCAGCGTTGCGCGGGCATCGTCGTACGTGCCCCGAACCGCGTCCCCGTGAACCGGTGCGTGGCTGAACGTCGCCTCGAGTGTCTTCTCTGGCATCGTGTTGACGGTGTCGCCTGCAGCGAGCTCGGTGACATACAGCGTGTCGGGAAGGGCGGGGTCCTTAACACCCGTCGACGCCCACAGTGGTCGTTGACGATTGCCTCCCTGAGCGAGCAGGACCTGCGCGCGGTCGCTGGCGAACTGCTGCTCGAACAATTCGTAGGCGAGTCGAGCGTTCGCAATACCAGCCTTGCTCTTGAGCGATACTGCGTCGTCGGTGCCAATTGCAGCGAGTCGCTTATCGATTTCGGTATCAACGCGCGAAACGAAGAAGGACGCCACCGAGTGGATGTCAGCAAGATTGTGCCCGTTTGCCTGTGCCTGCTCAAGCCCGGCGATATAGGCGTCGATGACCTGCGCGTAGCGCTCAATCGAGAAGATAAGGGTCACATTGACGCTGATTCCTTCAGCTAGCACCGCAGTGATGGCTCCGAGACCTTCGATGGTGGCGGGGATTTTGATCATGACATTGTCACGGCCAACCCGGGCAAACAGTTCTTTTGCCTGCGCGATAGTTGCGTCCGCGTTGAACGCGAGCGTCGGCTCGACCTCGATAGAGACCCGCCCGTCTTGACCGTTCGTTCGGTCATAGACGGGTCGGAAGATGTCACACGCCGCCGCGACATCATCCGACGTTGTGGCGAACACCGCTTCGGTGACCGACGCACCGGAGGCTGCAAGTTCGGCGATTTGAGCGCCGTAGGTCTGACCGGTTGCAAGCGCGGAGGCGAAGATTGTCGGATTGGTCGTGACACCGACAACATTGCGGGTCGCAATGAGCGATTCGAGAGACCCCGACTGGATGCGGTCACGCGAAAGGTCGTCGAGCCAAATCGAGACTCCGATGTCGGAGAGTTCCTGGGTTGGAGTGGTCACGGGGTGTGCCTTTCGGTTGAGGAGAGAAGCGCTTGTGCCGCAGACACCACGGCGTCTGATGTGATTCCGAACTCGCGGAACAGTGTTTGGTAGTCGGCCGATGCGCCGAAGTGTTCGATGGAAATCGAGGTGCCGTTTGCACCGACGTATCGTGACCAACCCAACGCAAGGCCAGCCTCGACAGAGACGCGAGCGGACACAGCGCGGGGGAGGACAGATTCGCGATAGGCATCGGGCTGCTCCTCGAACCATTCGAGGCACGGAGCGGACACCACACGGGCACCAATTCCCTTGACAGCAAGAGCGTCACGAGCGTCAACGGCAACGCTCACCTCAGAGCCGGTGGCGATGAGGATGACGTCGATGGTTCCGGTCGGGGAGTCGATGAGTGTGTAAGCACCCTTGGACGCATGTTGCGCTGGCGCAAACTCGGTGTCACTCGCCGCGGAACCGCGCGGGAAGACGGGAAGGTTCTGACGAGACAGTGCGATCCCTGCTGGACCTTGTCGCCGCTCGAGTATTGTTTTCCAGGCCCACGCCGTTTCGTTCGCGTCAGCGGGGCGAACGATGTCGAGACCGGGGATTGCGCGCAGTGTCGCGAGTTGTTCAATCGGTTGGTGGGTCGGACCGTCTTCGCCCAGCGCAACCGAGTCGTGCGTCCACACGAAAATGGACGGGGTCTTCATCAACGCAGCAAGTCGAACCGCTGGGCGCATGTAGTCGCTAAAAATCAGGAACGTGCCTCCGTATGAACGCGTTGGTCCGTGAAGGGCGATTCCGTTGAGGATTGCTCCCATCGCGTGTTCGCGAATTCCGAAGTGAAGAACCCGACCATAGGGGTCGCCACTCCAATGCCCGGTCGAGTGTTCGGCGGGAACGAAAGATTTCGCGCCGTCGATCGTCGTGAGGTTTGATTCCGCGAGGTCGGATGAACCTCCCCACAGTTCGGGCATGACGGAGGCGAGAGCGTTGAGGACCTTGCCGCTTGCTGCCCGAGTGGCGAGCGATGTGCCAGCCTCGAAGGCAGGGAGTGAGGCGTCGATGTCAGCAGGCAGTTCGCCAGCAAGGAGCCTATCGAGCAGAGTCTTGTGGGCTGGATTGGCCGACGCCCACGCATCGAATGACTTCTGCCACAGCCCGCGCTCCGAAGCCGCGCGCTCGCGAAGTGAACGAGTGTGTGCCAACACGTCGTCCGGCACAACGAACGAAAGTTCCGGATCCCAACCAAGCACCAGCTTGGTTCCCTTCGCTTCGTCCGCACCGAGGGCAGAGCCGTGAATCTTTCCGGTGTTTTGCTTGGTCGGTGCCGGCCAGCCGATGATGGTCTTGAGGATTATCAGTGTCGGTTTGGACGTCTCAGCCTTACCCGCCTCGATCGCCGCGTACAACGCTGGCACGTCTTCGACGTAACCCTTCGGAGTGCGCCAAGACACCTCGCGAACGTCCCAGCCGTAGGCGCGATAGCGGGCGGCAACGTCCTCGCTGTAGGCAATGTTGGTGTCATCTTCAATCGAAATCTGGTTCGAGTCATAAATCAC
>JBIIBI010000003.1:0-18756 GCA_044239485.1 Microbacteriaceae bacterium
ACGGATGCGCCCAGTGCGAACCACCAGCGGTTGTCTCCGAACTGCGCCGCGAGAGCTCCGAGGAACACCACGGTATCGAGATAGACGTGCGGGTTGAGCAGAGAAAAGGTGACCGTCGCAATCACGGCGGTTCGAACAGTGCCCGGTCCCTGTCCCGAGACGTCCATTGATTGACCAGAATTGGCTTGTCGCAACGACGAAATTCCGAACCACACGAGGTAACCCGCCCCCAACCATCGAACGAGTCCCAGGAGGAAGGGAACCGATTCGAGAAGCGCACCGAGTCCCGCGACACCAAGGACGATCAGGGCCGCGTCAAGGATTGCCGAGATCAGCGCGACGGGAAACACGAACTTTCCCGCCAACCCTTGGCGCAACACGAAAGCGTTCTGTGCACCGATTGCCACAATGAGAGACAGCCCCATTAAGAGACCGGACAAGAGTGCGGGTGCGACGGTCGTCACGCGACAACGGCCAATTCCTCGGCGACGAGGAAGGCGAGTTCGAGCGATTGTTTGTGATTGAGGCGCGGATCACACAACGATTCATAGCGGGAAGCGAGGGTTGCTTCATCGATCATTTCCGAACCACCCAGACACTCCGTGACATCGTCTCCGGTCAGCTCGACGTGGATGCCACCGGGGAATGTGCCAACGGCACGGTGTGCTTCGAAGAATCCCGTGACCTCGTCGACAACGTCATCGAAACGCCGTGTCTTGTACCCGTTGGGGGTTGTGATTCCGTTGCCGTGCATCGGATCCGTGACCCACACCGGAAGAGCGTCGGTTGCCGTGACTGCTTCCAGCAGCGGCGGAAGTGCGTCGCGAATCACACCCGCTCCCATGCGCGTAATGAACGTCAATCGCCCCGGAATTCGGTTCGGGTCCAGGATGTCAATCAACTTTCGAACCATGTCGGGCGTCGTGGACGGACCCAGCTTGACACCAATCGGGTTTGAGATGCGCGAGAAGAAATCGATGTGCGCGCCGTCAAGATCACGGGTGCGCTCGCCAATCCACAGAAAGTGCGCAGACGTGTTGTAAGGGTTCCCGGTGCGCGAGTCGATCCGAGTCATCGGACGCTCGTAGTCCATCAACAAACCCTCGTGTGACGCGTAAAACTCAACACGCTTGAGCGAATCGAAGTCGGCGCCCGCCGCCGCCATGAACTTGATGGCGCGATCGATATCTTTTGCCACCGTCTCGTAACGCTTGTTTGCGGGATTCTCGGCGAAACCTTTGTTCCAGGAGTGAACCTCGCGAAGGTCGGCAAATCCACCTTGCGTGAAGGCTCGGATTAGGTTCAACGTCGAGGCCGCGGTGTGGTAGCCGCGCATGATTCGATTGGGGTCAGCTGCTCGGGATTCTGGAGTGAATTCGTATCCATTGACAATGTCACCGCGATACGCGGGAAGGGTCACGCCATCACGAGTTTCCGTGTCGCTCGTGCGGGGTTTCGCGAACTGTCCGGCCATGCGACCCATTTTGACGATTGGCATCGACGCTCCGTACGTCAACACCACCGCCATTTGCAAAATCGTCTTCACCCGGTTGCGGATTTTGTCTGCAGTCGCACTGTCGAACGTTTCCGCGCAGTCGCCTCCCTGCAATAAAAACGCCTTGCCGCTCGCGACTCGGGCAAGCCGGTCGGTGAGCTGATCAACCTCTCCGGCAAACACGAGAGGAGGGAGTTTCGACAGTTCAGAAGTGACACGCGCCAGTTCCTCGGCGTCGCCCCAGCTGGGTTGCTGACTGATCGGTAAATCACGCCATGCGTCAAGCCCTTCGAGTACACCGGGGGCTACGCTCACAATCGGTTCCGTCACAATCGTCCTCACGCTGTTAAGGTCTCCAGCCTACCCAACTCTAGGAAACGGGCTGCCGAGCCCGTCGCGTGCTCGCATATTCGTCGACATACTCTTGACCGGAAAGTCCGACAAGTTCATGCATGATTTCATCGGTGATTGCGCGGAGCACAAATCGATCGTTTTCGTATCCGGCAAATCGCGAGAAGTCGAGCGGGCTACCGAACACAACACCGATGCGTTGCACCTTGGGCATCTTCACGCCAATCGGCATGACCTTTTCGGTATCGATCATTGCAACCGGTATGACGGGGACTCCCGACTCCAGTGCCATGCGAGCTATTCCCGTTCGGCCTCGGTAAATCCTTCCATCGGGGCTGCGGGTGCCTTCGGGATAAATGCCCAGAAGTTTGCCTTCGGAGAGGACTTTAATCCCCGTGAACAAAGCGTCCTCGCTCGCTTTGCCACCGGATCGGTCGATGGGAAGCTGTCCAGATGCCAAGAAGAACTGTCGCACGAGCCAACCCTTGAAACCCCGACCGGTGAAGTACTCGGACTTCGCGAGGAAGACAACGGGTCGGCGTAAGACGAGCGGGAGAAAAACGGAATCGATGAACGAAAGGTGGTTACTCGCGAGGATCGCCGCTCCTGAAACCGGAACGTTTTCGACGCCTTTGAGCCACGGCCGAAAAACCCGAAGCAGAATCGGGCCGAGAACCAGATTTTTCACTATCCAATAGAACACGCGTTCAGCCTAGCCACCAGATGGTCGCCGGCGAAACCTAGTCAGGATGCCCGTCAACAGATAGAGTTGTCAAAACTTCTGAGTCGAAGGAGACCCGGTGAACGAAACCACAATGGCTGCAATCGTCAAACATGACCCCAAAGCAACGGTCAGCGACCTGCTGGAAGTCCGCTTCCAGGAAACCCCGCAGCATGAATTATTCTCTATTCCTCGTGAGGACGGTGGCTGGGATACCGTCACGACCGCAGAATTTCGTACCCGTGTAATTGCGCTCGCAAAGGGATTTGTCGCCGCGGGTCTCAAGCCGGGCGAGAAGGTCGGCATCATGTGTAAGGTCCGATTCGAATGGACACTCATCGACATGGCGATTGCCTATGCCGGCGCTATTTTGGTCCCCGTTTACGAGACATCCTCCCCCAGTCAGATCGCCTATGTGCTCAACGATTCTGGCGCGACCGCAATGATCACCGAAACCACGGAAATGTTTGCCCGTTTTGACGAGATTCGTGCCGACGTGCCAGCAATCGGGGTGTCGTGGCGACTTGACCTTGGCGATCTGGAAAAACTGGCCAAATCAGGTGTCGACATCGCGGACAAAGAAATCGAGCGCCGTCGAAAACTCGCCAAGGGTTCCGATATCGCCACGATCCTGTACACCTCGGGTTCCACCGGCGCGCCTAAGGGTTGCGTCATCACGCATTCCAATTTTGTGGACCAGATCCGGAACTCCGCGAAAGAGATGAGCATGGTTGTCAACACCGAAGCATCAACCTTGATATTCATCACCGCCGCCCACATCTTTGCGCGGGTCATAAGTCTGCTCGCCATCCACGCCGGTGTGCGTGTAGGACACCAGGCCGACACCAAGCTCTTGCTGCCGTCGCTGCAAAGCTTCCGGCCAACCTTCCTGCTTGCTGTACCGCGAGTGTTCGAGAAGGTGTACAACTCGGCCGAGCAAAAGGCCGAAGCGGGTGGCAAGGGCAACATTTTCCGACTCGCGACCAAGACGGCAATCGCCTACTCGAAGGCGCTCGATGCGGGACGTGTGCCACTCGGACTTCGACTGCAGTTTGCGGTTCTTGACCGTCTTGTGCTCTCGAAACTTCGTGCAGCCATGGGCGGGCGTGTGGTTTATGCCGTCAGCGGTTCTGCGCCGCTAGGGCTTCGCCTCGGCCACTACTACCGTGCGCTCGGCATGAAGGTTCTCGAGGGTTACGGCCTGACGGAAACAACTGCACCGGTCACCATCAACGTTCCACAGAAATTCAAAATCGGCAGCGTTGGGCCAGTGCTTCCAGGAATTTCGGCTCGCATCGCCAAGGATGGAGAAGTTCTCGTCAAGGGCGTCAACGTGTTCGCTGGCTACTGGAACAACAAGAAAGCGACGACCGATTCCTTCGTGGACGGGTGGTACAAGACCGGCGATATCGGCGAACTAGACGAAGACGGTTACCTCTGGATCACGGGTCGAATCAAAGAAATCATCGTTACCGCGGGTGGAAAGAACGTGGCCCCCGCGTCACTAGAAGACCCGATTCGTGCAAACCCTCTCATCGGGCAGTGCGTGGTTGTGGGTGACCAGAAGCCATTCATCGCTGCACTCATCACTCTCGACTCGGAAATGCTCGGACCGTGGCTTCGCAACAACAAACTGGACCCCGAGATGACGGTGGACGAGGCTCGAAACCACCCTGCCGTTCTCGCCGAGGTTCAGAAGGCGATCGATCGGGCGAACTCAAAAGTGTCGCGCGCGGAATCGATTCGAAAGTTCGTCATTTTGCCGACCGAGTTCACCGAGGACAGCGGTCACCTGACCCCGAAGATGAGCATCAAGCGCCATGTGATTGTTGCTGACTTTGCGTCTGAAATCGATGAGGTGTACAGCGACAATCCCGAGACATCGGGCATCTCAGTCGTCGGTTAAGCGCGAAACCAGTCAGCTGACCGGATTTCACGCATCGCGACTCGTTTCACGTCGGGGGCAAGCCCTTCGATATAGAGCGCGCCGTCTAAGTGACCAATTTCGTGTTGGAGTGCCTGGGCAAGAAGTCCCTCGCCTTCCAGTTCCATCGGGGCACCGTTCTGATCGAGCCCCGTGACTCTCGCCCACGGATAGCGAAGCCGCGGATACGAAAAGCCTGGCACCGACAAACAGCCCTCATCCGCGAGTTCTGGATCGCCTCGAACCTCGGCCAAAATCGGGTTCAGGATGCATCCGATCCGGCCGTCGACGTGAAAACTGAAGGCTCGAAGTCCGACACCGATTTGATTGGCCGCAACCCCAGCTCGACCCGGAAGCGCTACCGTGTCGAGCAAATCGCGCACGAGTGCCTGCGTGGGCTCGTCGAAACGAACGATGGGGTCTGTCACACTCCGCAAAATGGGATCGCCAAAAAGGCGAATCTCACGAACCGGCATCAGTCGTTCGGGGCGATTCCCTCAACGACGAATGCAGCCAAGAGTTCCGCAGCATCGCGAGTGATTTTGTTCAACTTTGTCCAGGTGATAACCGAACCCGCCGCAATGTGAGCGTCGTAGGGAATGCGAACAACCTCGCGAACACGAGACCGGAAGTGGTTTTCGATCTCGTCCAATTTGACCAACATCGTTCCCGACGTCGCGGTATTGAGAGCGACCACCGAGTTCCGGACGAGCTCCGCGTGCCCATTTGATTCGAGCCACGACAACGTTTCGGAGGCGAGGCGGGCTTCGTCAATCGACCCACCCGAAACGATCACGAGAGAATTGGCGCGTTGCAAAATCGGGCGCATGACCGAGTGAACGATTCCCGTTCCACAGTCGGTGAGAATCACCGAGTAGTAGCGTGATGCGACATCCGCAACGACGTTGTAATCGAACTCGTCAAAGGCATCAGCAAGAGTGGGGTCCGGGTCAGAGGCCAGAACGTGCAGTCCCGTCTTGTCGCGGCTCACAAATTCGACAAAGTCAGTAAAGGACCCGATCGACGGCGCTTTCAGAACGACCGAGCGAATCGTGTTTTTGGTTTCGCGAGGAATGCGCTCTGCCAGCGTTCCGCGATCAGGGTTCGCGTCAATGGCAACGACCCGGTCTTCGCGGTGGAGCGCCATGGCCATTCCCAGAAGGGTGGTGGTGGTGGTCTTTCCAACGCCGCCCTTTCGGGTCAAAACGGGCACGTAGCGAGTGTCACCGTCAAAGGCAGTCGCGATTCGAGAAATCAGGTTTTTGCGGGCACTCCAGAAACGCGAGTCACCCAGATTGACGGTGTGGAACGTCACTTCGAAAATCGCACGTTGCCACCAACCGAGCGGGACGACTGGCTTCTCTTTCACGTCGAGGAGTCGGTCATCAGTCAACATCGACGACGGTTCCGGTGTGTCCGACACTCCAGAGTGTCGACGCGAATATACCGCTTCGCTGTCGATGGTCGTCGAAACGAGCAGAGATGAATCTGCAGAGGCTGGGATGGCGACCGATACACCTTCGGTGACCGCTTCAGGGATTGCCGCCGCGTCATCGACTTCAGGCAGTGACGATGCTTTCGCCGCGTCCGCTCGTGCCGAGGATGCAGTTCGCTTACGTTCAACCACACTGACTCCTAACGTGTTTTTGTCCGTGAAGTTTTATTCTAACCGACAAGCACGACACCCTGGGCGGCGCTCATGCCAGAACGACGAGAAGGTCCCCCTGCTCGACTTGCTGGGTTCTTGGCACGGCCAAACGCTCCACGCGCCCACCGTCGATTGACGTGATGGCGGCTTCCATCTTCATCGCTTCGATGGTGGCAATCGTGCCACCCGGTGGGATTACGTCACCGACCTCGACCTGCAGCGTGACCACTCCGAGGAATGGGGCTGCAATCTGAAGCGGGTCCGCTCGATCCGCCTTCTCGGCCAATGTCGTGGTTACCGCGATACTCGAATCGCGGATGAGAAGAGGCCGAAGCTGCCCGTTCAAAGTCGCCATCACGGTCCGGAGACCCTTGGCGTCTGGTTCGCTAATTGCTTCGAGCGTGACGAACAGTTTTACACCTTTTCGCATCTCGATGACGTGTTCGACGCCGACCTTGAGCCCATACAGGTAATCCGGTGTCGCGAGCACACTGAGGTCCCCGTAAGTGTCACGGCCGTGTTCAAATTGTTCGGTTGGAGCGGGGAACAACAGGCGATTGAGGGTTCGGCGGCGCGTCGATGAATCGGTGAGTAGCGCGGCAGCGTCATCCGCATCGAGCGATTCGCTGACGGGTTTGTAAACACGACCCTTCAGGGCTTTGGTGCGGAAAGGCTCGGGCCATCCTCCAGGCAAATCCCCCAATTCGCCGGACAAAAACCCGACAACCGAATCCGGTATGTCATAGCGCTCGGGGTGCTTTTCGAAGTCTGCTGGGTCCGCGTCCGCAGCGGCGAGGTGAAGCGCAAGGTCTCCGACGACCTTCGACGACGGTGTCACCTTCGGCGGGCGTCCGAGAATCCGATTCGCTTCGGCGTACCAGTCTTCGACTTTTTCAAATTGATCACCCAATCCCAGCGCAATGGCCTGCTGCCGAAGATTGGATAGTTGCCCGCCGGGAATCTCGTGTAGGTAAACCCGTCCGGTTGGTCCGAGAAGTCCCGACTCGAACGGTCGGTACATGAGTCTGAGCGCCTCCCAGTAGGGCTCCAAAGAGCTCACCGCATCAAGCGAGATCTCGGTGTCTCGTTCGGTGTGAGCGAGAGCCGCGACCAGTGCCGACGCGCTGGGCTGACTGGTCGTACCCGCCATCGGTGCACTTGCGACGTCAACAATGTCCGCTCCTGCGTCCGACGCGGCAATCAGCGTTGCCAGTTGTCCTCCCGCAGTGTCGTGCGTGTGAACGTGAACCGGAAGGTCAAATCGGGTTCGGAGCGCGGTCACGAGCTTTCCAGCGGCTCCTGCACGGAGCAGTCCCGCCATGTCTTTGACGGCAATGATGTGCGCACCCGACTCAACAATTTTTTCGGCAAGGCGAAGGTAATAGTCCAACGTGTAGAGGTCTTCTCCCGGGTTCAACAAATCGCCGGTGTAGCACAACGCAACTTCGGCGACGGCCGTGTTCGTCGCGAGAACTGCGTCAATCGCCGGTCGCATTTGCGAGACGTCGTTGAGTGCATCGAAGATTCTGAAGATATCAACGCCGGTCGCCGTGGCTTCGGCGACGAACGCCTCGGTCACCGCAGTTGGATACGGCGTGTAACCAACCGTGTTTCGTCCACGCAACAGCGCTTGAATCGCGATGTTGGGAAGTGCTTCGCGCATCTCGGCGAGGCGATCCCACGGGTCTTCACCGAGGAATCTCAACGCAACGTCGTACGTCGCGCCACCCCATGCTTCGACCGAAAACAATTGCGGGGTGAGCCGGGCGACGTGAGGCAAGACCGCCGTGAGATCGCGCGTTCGGACCCGCGTTGCCAGCAGACTCTGATGAGCGTCACGGAAGGTCGTGTCGGTTACCCCGAGTCGCGTTTGCGCGCGAACTTCCTGAGCAAATTTGTGCGGTCCGAGTTCACGCAATCGATCGCGCGAACCCTGCAGTGCGGGAGCGTCGAGGTCAACCGCTGGCAGCTTTGTCGACGGGTCATAGACGCCGTTACCGTCGCCGTTCGACTGGTTGACGGTCACTTCGGCGAGGTACGTCAGCAGTTTGGTGCCTCGGTCTTTGCTCGCCCGTGCGGTCAGCAGGTGCGGGCGCTCGTCGATGAACGACGTCGACAAATCACCGACGACGAACGCGGGGTCGTCGAGAAGTGCCTGGAGGAAGGGAATGTTCGTGGTCACGCCGCGAATCCGAAACTCGGCCAATCCGCGACGTGCACGAGCAACGGCGGTGGAGAAATCGCGACCGCGAGTCGTCATTTTGACCAACATCGAATCGAAGTGTGAGGAAACTCGAGCGCCCTGCGAAACACTCCCCCCGTCGAGTCGGACTCCCGCTCCACCGGGCGAACGATATGTCGAGATGCGTCCCGTATCCGGGCGGAAGCCCGCGTTGGGATCTTCGGTGGTGATTCGGCACTGTAGCGCCGCTCCCCGAACGACCAGCGTTTCCTGACTCAAACCAAGATTCGCCAAGGTCTCCCCCGCCGCAATTCGCATCTGCGACTGAACGAGGTCGACATCGGTGATTTCTTCCGTCACCGTGTGCTCGACCTGAATGCGAGGGTTCATCTCGATAAAAACGTGTTGACCTGCCCGTTCGCCAGCGGTGTCGAGGAGAAACTCGACAGTGCCCGCGTTGACGTATCCGATAGATCGCGCAAAGGCGATGGCATCCCGGAACATCGCCTGTCGAACGCTCTCGTCAAGATTGGGGGCCGGCGCAATCTCGACTACTTTTTGATGGCGGCGCTGTACAGAACAATCGCGCTCGAACAAATGGAGAGTTTCACCCGTCGAGTCGGCAAGAATCTGCACCTCGATGTGGCGCGGGCGAAGAACGGCCTGTTCGATAAACATTCGCGGATCACCGAAGGCGCTCTCTGCTTCGCGCATTGCCGCCTCGAGTGCGTCGCGTATCTCGTCGTGCGATTCAACGCGCCGCATTCCGCGTCCGCCACCACCCGCAACGGCTTTTGCAAAAACGGGGTACCCCATTGAGTCGGCGTAGGCGATGAGCGCGTCAATGTCGGTTGTCGCCTCGGATGATGACAAGACAGGTACACCGGCGGCAACCGCATGCTCTTTTGCCGTGACCTTGTTTCCGGCCATTTCGAGCACGTTCCAGCCCGGCCCGATAAAGGTGATTCCGTTTTCCGTTGCGGCACGTGCAAAGTCAGGGTTTTCGCTGAGGAAGCCGTACCCGGGATAAATTGCGTCCGCCCCGGATTCCTTGGCGACACGGACGATTTCCTCAATCGACAAGTAGGCGCGAACGGGGTGACCGACTTCGCCAATCTGATACGCCTCGTCAGCCTTGAATCGGTGAGTCGAGTCCCGGTCCTCGTAGGCAAAAACGGCGACGGTTTTCGCGCCGAGTTCGAACGCGCCTCGAAACGCACGGATTGCAATCTCGCCGCGGTTCGCGACAAGGATTTTTGCGAACACTGTTCACGCTCCGCCCAGGATGAAAAAGAAGCAACCAAGAACTGTTTCCAGACTACTTGACGGCTAAGGTTGAAATTGTGCAGGTAGTGAGCGTGAGTTCCCTCAAGGGTGGCGTCGGTAAGACAACCGTCACACTCGGCCTTGCGTCGGCGGCATTCGCCAAGGGACTTCGCACGCTCGTCATTGATATGGACCCGCAATCGGACGTTTCTGCGGCCCTCGCATCACGCTCGAGCCACGGCTATTCGATTGACTCCGTGCTTAACAACACCAGCAGCTCGGTTGTCCGCCAGGCAGTTGTGCCCAGTTCGTGGAGTGGTCCGAGTGACGTGCCCGTGCACATCATGATGGGATCCCCATCGGTCTCGGCACACGACAAACCGACCCCGACAAAACAAGACCTCTGGAAACTCGAGGAAGCGCTCGCCACAATCGAATCCCAGTACGACCTTGTCCTCATCGATTGTCCACCGTCGTTCAACGGACTGACGCAAACCGCGTGGACCGCAGCGGACTCTGTCGTCATCATTGCCGAGCCCGGACTGTTTTCCGTGACCGCCGTCCATCGGACGCTTCTCGCTCTCCAGGCAATGCGACTGAAAATGTCACCGAGGCTTCGCACGGCGGGTGTCATCATCAATCGCTATCGCGCGGACAGCCCTGAACACGTGTTCCGACTCGAAGAAATGAAGCAATTGTTCGGCGACCACATTTTGGAACCGCTGCTCGACGAGACACTCACGCTTCAGCAGTCAACCGGGGCTGCAATTCCAATCCACCGCTGGCCCGGCGAAACGGCACAATCAATTGCCCGCCATTTCGATCGCCTTCTGGTGAAGGTTCTCATCGAAGAACGCGTTTAGACGATTTCTAGGAAGCGCGGGCTGCGCGCTTGGCAGCAAGATCATCGGTCGCATCGCCCGCGCGAACGGCGTCAATCGTAATGAGAGTTGTCTCGACCTCGCGGAGCACTGCTCCGACCGCGATTCCAAATACTCCCTGACCTCGGTTGACGAGGTCGATAACTTCGTCACTGGACGTGCACAGGTAAACAGACGCTCCGTCACTCATGAGGGTTGTGCCCGCGAGGTCTTCAATGCCTTCAGCGTGGAGCTGGTCAACCGCGATACGAATCTGCTGGAGAGAAATCCCGGTTTCGAGCAACCGTTTGACGAGTTTGAGAACGAGGATGTCGCGGAAAGAATACAAGCGTTGCGAACCCGATCCCTGCGCGGGTTGAACAGTCGGGGCAACAAGTTCGGTGCGTGCCCAATAGTCGAGTTGGCGGTAGGTGATGCCGGCGGCCGTTGCAGCCGTCGCTCCGCGGTATCCCTCGGCTGAATCTTCCGGAGATTGCGTGAGTTCACTCATGTCGAACCAACCTTCACCTTGTTATTGAACGTTAACCTGTCCCACTGTATCGATGGACATCGAGCCTGGAGCGGCGAGATGGGCTCTCGGCGTGTCGCGACTATCCGATGAGATCGTCGATTGACCTCATCAGCACCGCAATACGCACTTGTTCCAGATTCTGCGCAAGGTCCCGAGCGACGTCCGCGGCCTTTTGTTTGCCCACTCTACTCGCACTCTTCGCAATCGGAAGGACTGCACCGTGAACGATGTCTGCGTCCTTTTCAGCCTGCAAACGGAGTCCGCGCAGATGGCGCGGCTCGATGCCGGCCTTCTGAAGTTCAACCAGCGCCTTCAGCGTCTTGAGGGAATCATCGGTGTAAATTTCTGCTGCCGGAATGAGTCCCATCGAAATCGCATCATCCAATAGAGCCTTGGATGCTTCCGCCGATTTCAACATTTCCGATCGCGTAAATCGAACCTCAAGAGAAAGAATCGAATCCACAGAGACAGTCGAGCCGCCGGGAAGCGTCGGTGACTTGCCGGCGTCGATGTCCGCAAGAATGAGTTCTATTTGCTTGAGTGGCAGAAAGTAATCACGCTGCAGACCGAGAATCACCCGAAGGCGCTCGACATCCGCGTGACGATACGAGCGATACCCGCTCGCAAGTCGCTCGGGGTTGACGAGGTTGCTGTCCCCGAGAAATCGAATCTTGGAACTTGTCAGGTCGGGGAACTGAATACGAAGTTGTTGCAGGACCTGACCGATTGTCAGACCGGAGGGAGCCTCGCCCGCGCGCTGTGCGGCCATGGACTACGCGCCACCTGGAAGGTCGTGGCGAGACGGGTAAAACGTCATGCGGTACTTGCCAATCTGGATTTCGGAGCCGTCCTGCAATTGCCCACCCGCAGTGCGGGCTCCTTCGAGGTAGGTCCCGTTGAGTGAATCGAGATCGCGAACCGAAAAAACTTTTCCATCACGCACGATTTCAGCGTGACGACGAGACACCGTGACGTCATCGAGGAAGATGTCGGCGTCGGGGTGTCGACCAGCGACGGTGACATCGCTGTCGAGTAAGAACCGTGCGCCGACCGTGGGGCCGCGTCGAACGATCAACAGCGCACTGCCTGCTGGGAGTGCAGTTATCGCCGCGAGTTCGTCCGCAGTAGCGGTTTCTTCGAGGTCTGCGAGGCGGGACGCGAAATCCTGACCGAGGTGTTCGGTGCTGTTCCGAATGTCGTCGTTGTCGCTCATCTCGCCTCCTTCGTGCCCAACTCTACTAGACCTCGGATTTCTGGGATACCCCGGGAACGGTTCGCCGGAGGACTCCGAGATAACCAAATCCAGCAACCCAATAGATGCCGGCGCCAACGGCACCCAGCAGCCATCCGATCATCTCGAGCGGAACCGGAGCATCCGTCCACACCGTCCCGAGAACAACGACGGGGAACGCGGTAAAGAGAACGAAGGTACCGGTCTTGCCAACAAACGTCACCCGCGGAAAGTCGGAGATCCGCAGTCGGCGATACAGCACGACAGCCAGCAACATGATGTCGCGGGCCAGAACGATCGCGAGTAACGGCATCGGAATAAGTCCTCTGACCGCCAATCCAATCACGCTGGCGGCAATAAACAGGCGGTCCGACAGTGGATCGAGATACATGCCGAGGCGCGTGACCTGGTTGAATTTCCGCGCAATCATCCCGTCGACGAAGTCACTCGTCGTGGCGATGATGAGGACAACGAGTGCTGACACATCATTACCCGTGACGAGCAACCACAAAAAGATTGGGACCATAACAAGTCGAATCAGGGAAATGGCATTGGGAATCGTCCAGATGCGGTCCAATCCCGTTCGTGCCATTGGGTAATTCTACTCGGAGTGTTGCTCACCCTTTTGGTTTAATGCGCGGCAACCGTTCGGCGATTGTTAGCGCGTCGGGTGGACGCGACGAAAATCGTCAGTGTCGGCACGAGGTACAGCGTCCACGTGATGAGTTCAAGGAGACTGGGGTTCGCACGATAGCTGAATAGTCCGTACAGCAGCGAGCCGATGACCGTTTCTTTGCCGAGCCACGCGGTTGCGTCATAGACGGGCGCGCCGGCGGGAAGGAGCCCGACTTCCTGGAACTCGTGAACTCCGTAAGCCAGGATTCCCGCGGCGACGATGATGAGAATCACGCTCGTCCATTGGAAGAAAATCCCTAGATTGATGCGGAGCAGTCCGCGATAAATGATCCACCCTAGGCCGACCGCGACCGCAATTCCCACAAACGCCGTTCCCAACGCGGGCAGGCCGTCACCGGTTGAGTTCATCGAGGCCCAGATGAACAAGGCCGTTTCGACGCCTTCGCGCACAACGGCGCTGAATGCGATGACCGCAATGGCGAGACCCCCCTTGGAAAGCCCTTGCCGCATCGAGCCTTCGAGTGACCCCTTGAGATTCCGAGCCGTCTTGGCCATCCAGAAGATCATCCAGGTCAGCAGCGCAGCGGCCAAGATCGACATCGAGCCGACGATGATGGGCTGGATTGCGTCACCCGATTCGGCGAGAACAAAGAAAATTGCTGCGCCAGTGCCGAGCGAGACGGCAACCGCAGCCCCGACTCCCGTCCATATCCGACCGATGAGGTCACGGCGATCCGCCTTGACCGCGAAGGCGATGAGAATACCGACAATGAGCGAGGCCTCAAGGCCTTCGCGAAGTCCGATCAGAAAGTTTGCGAGCATGGTTCTCCGGTTATTCACGCAGCTGGGTATTTCCCAGTGGAATGAAGTAAGGCTTACCTTACCAAAGATTTGATCGACCCGAAGCGATACGGTGTTGTCATGTCCAATGCCCTGATTGTGATTGACGTCCAGAACGGTTTCGACGAACCAGCCTTTGGACCGCGAAACAACCCCGCCTGCGAAGAAAACGTGCGTCTGCTACTCGCGCACTGGAGGGGAAGCGGGCAACCTGTCGTTCTTGTTAGACACGATTCGAAGCACTCCGGTTCGCCACTCGAGCCGGGCCAGCCTGGGAATGACCTCAAGCCGGGGATTGACGGTCCCCACGACCTGTTCATCACGAAGAGCACCAATTCCGCCTTCTACGGCGAACCCGACCTTCACGGATGGCTCACATTGCGGGGGGTGACCCGCGTGACGATTTGCGGGATCACGACGGATCATTGTTGTTCGACGACCGCGAGAATGGCCGACAACCTCGGTTATTCGGTCGACTTCGTTCTGGACGCGACGCACACTCACGACAGGACTTCCGCCGACGGCTCGGTGATCAGCGCCGACGAGGTTGCACGCGTCAATGCCGCGAGCTTGGACGGAGAGTTTGCCAGGGTCATTACGACCTCTGAGGCATTGATGTAGCTATGCGCTCGATTTTGGTGGTAAACCTGAAGGTATGACAGAGGAAGCCAAGTTCTCCGTGATGGGGCGGCGCGACGGGATCGAGTTCCGCGCCTACGATCCACACGTTCTTGTCAGTGTCACCGTCCCCGGTAGTTTCGAATC
Source organism: Microbacteriaceae bacterium (assembly GCA_044239485.1). Taxonomy (GTDB): domain Bacteria; phylum Actinomycetota; class Actinomycetes; order Actinomycetales; family Microbacteriaceae; genus MWH-TA3. The sequence goes on from JBIIBI010000003.1 coordinate 14,452, forward strand.
GGCACCAAGCTACGGATTCTCCCCGCTCGTTCGTTACATTTCGGGGGAAAACCTTGGCGGCGAGAAAATTGCCATGACGGCCCCGGTTTTTCACGTCGCAGAATCAGAATCCGCCCACACCATCTCGTTTGTGTTACCCCGCGACACGTCTGCCGCGCCGTCCCCGGCACGCTCGGAATTGACGACACATCACATACCCGCGATCGCCGTCGCCGCGGTGAAGTTTTCAGGCGGATGGCGCGAGGACCGCGTGAAACGCTTCGAGTCCGAATTGCATCGTTCGCTCGCGTCGATGGGTGTCCGTGAGACCGGCGCCGTCATGTTCGCTCGCTATGACCCGCCGTGGAAGCCAGGAATTTTGCGCCGCAACGAAGTGCTCATCCCGGTTGACCCTTCGACGATCCCTGAGTTGTAACTTTCGCCCACCTCGCCGTCGATGCGCGGCACTATTCGTTCTTTGGTGTGGGGAAGAACGGTCTCGAGACACCGCCCATTTTCTCTAAAACTCGAACTACCTGGTGGCTGTAGCCATATTCGTTGTCGTACCAGACGTACACGACGGCGTGGTTGCCGCTCGTGATGGTGGCCAGACCGTCAACGATGCCGGCGCGTCGAGACCCAAGGAAGTCGGTAGAGACGACTTCAGCCGATTCGATGTAGTCAATTTGCTGTCGAAGCGACGAGTTGAGGGACGCGTTCCGCAGAAACGCGTTCAGTTCGTCCTTCGAAACCTCGCGGTCGAGAGTGAGGTTCAAAATCGCCATGGAGACATCGGGGGTCGGAACACGAATTGCGTTACCGGTCAGTTTTCCGGCCAGTTCGGGCAGGGCTTTGGCGACAGCACTTGCCGCACCCGTCTCGGTGATGACCATGTTGAGAACGGCCGAGCGACCGCGTCGATCTCCGCTGTGAAAATTGTCGATGAGGTTCTGGTCATTCGTGAACGAGTGGACCGTTTCGACGTGACCGTACGACATTCCAAATTCATCGTTGATGACTTTCAGAACGGGTGTGATGGCGTTCGTCGTGCACGATGCGGCGGTGATGATCCGGTCATCGTCCGAGATTGTGTTGTCGTTGATTCCGTAGACGACGTTCTTGAGAGTGCCTTTCCCCGGGGCGGTCAACAAAACACGTCCGACGCCCTTCGATTTCAGGTGCTGGCTCAGGCCCTCTTCATCGCGCCACCGACCCGTATTGTCGACAATCACGCAATTGTTGATGCCGTAGCTCGGGTAATCGATGTCGGCTGGGTCGTTCGCGTAAATCACCTGAATCGACGTGCCGTTGGCAATGATTCGATTGTTCGCCTCGTCCACGGTGATGGATCCGTTGAAGGGACCATGGACCGAATCTCGGCGAAGGAGGCTCGCGCGCTTGACGAGGTCCTTGGTTCCACCGTGACGAACGACGATTGCCCGAAGTTGCAATCCGCCGATATCCGCCGAACGGGACACCAAAATACGGGCAATCAAGCGCCCGATTCGTCCGAATCCGTAAAGCACAACGTCACGGCCGACTCGAGTGTTCGCGTCTCGGCCATTGGCGATACTGGCCAATTCTGCTGCGACAAAGGACTCGATGAGCGGCTTCCCCGCGGCTATGAACGCGGCACTGAGTCGCGCAACGTCAATAGAGGCCGCACCCGGGTTCATCGCGGCGACCGCCCGGACAAGGTCGGCGGTGAAGTCGATGCTGAGTTCTTCGCCATCGACGTGCCGGGCAAATCGGTGGATTCGCACAATGTCGATTGGTGACAGGTTGAGCAGGCTACGTCCATGAACGGACAGAACAATTCCGTTTTCGCGATACAAGCGCCCGATGAACGGGACAAGTTCCTCGGCAATGGCAATCTTGTCCGACCAGTCATCGAGTGGCGGATTCTCGGGGTGAACGTTCGACACCACAACACCTTCCTGCGTGCAGTTATGTGTCCACTGTACCGAGCCGCCAAGCAGATAAAAGAATGCGCGTCGATTACTGGGCGTTTTCACAGCCCCTGCGCATAAAATCGAAGACATGAACAAACGCGTTGCACCAATCGCCCTTTCCGCCGTTCTTGTACTGGGTCTCGGAGGTTGCTCGAGCGACCTGTTCGGTTTCCTCAACCAGGGGGGCGAAACTAACGCACAACACCCAACGTCAACTCCCGCTCCGACATTCACGCAACCGTTCGATGCAAACGATGTCATGTTTGCGCAGATGATGATTCCGCACCACTCGCAGGCGGTCGAACTCTCGGCACTGGCCGAAGCCAACACAACGAACCCTGTAATTCTTGATCTCGCCTCGCGGATCGATGGAGCTCAACATACTGAGATTCACACAATGGAGGCGTGGCTCGCGGCCGCCGGCTCGTCCGCCGTCGATCATGGCTCTCACGGAATGTCGATGCCGGGAATGGTCGGTGCCGCCGACATGGCCGCACTCGAAAAGGCACGAGGTGCCGAGTTCGACGTGCTTTTCCTTTCGCACATGATTCAGCATCACGAGGGTGCGATCGACATGGCCAACGACGTGTTGGCGACGACAAAGAATGATGACGTCGCTGCGCTGGCCGCCGCGATTGTTGCGGCGCAGACCGCCGAAATTGACGAAATGTACGCTCTGCTCGGACCGTGACGGTTCTGCGGGTACACTGAAAGTACTGCACTCGAGATTTTTCGATGTGTGCGTCGAATAACGCATCCCTCACCGCTAGGCGGTTGACATCTTTTCTTCGGCGAACGACTGTGCCACTCGGCACGCTCGCCCACTCGATTGACCGCGCACGCTCGTGCCCGATCGGTCACCATTTGAAACTGGTATCACTGTGACTACTCACACCTTCAGCACGCTCGGCGTGCCCGCCCCTCTCGTCGCGGTCCTCGCGAAAGACGGCAAAGAAACCCCCTTCCCCATTCAGGTTGACACCCTGCCCGATACCCTGGCGGGTCGCGACGTGCTCGGTCGAGGCAAGACCGGCTCGGGCAAGACCCTCGCCTTCGCCATCCCGATGATTGCACGACTCGGAACCGAACTCGCTGGCGGAAAGCGTCGTGCGGGCTACCCTCTCGGCTTGATCCTCGCGCCGACGCGTGAACTCGCAACCCAGATCGCGGCCGCCCTTCAGCCTCTGGCAGACGCCTACGGATTACGGTCGATGACCATCTTTGGTGGCATCTCGCAGAACCGTCAGGTCGCGACGCTAAAGGATGGCGTCGATATCGTCGTTGCAACCCCGGGCCGGCTCGAAGACCTCATGAAGCAGGGTTTCGTTCACCTGAACGCTGTCGAAGTTACTGTCCTCGATGAGGCCGACCACATGGCCGACCTCGGATTCCTGCCGATTGTCACTCGAATCCTGTCGGCGACACCGTCCGGCGGGCAGCGCATGCTCTTCAGCGCCACGCTGGACAACGGGGTTGACAAACTTGTCAACAAATTCCTGCAGAACGAGGTTATGCACTCGGTCGACGAGGCGAATTCTCATGTCGCAGCGATGACCCACCACGTTTTCGAAGTCGACGATGTCGACCGCAAGAACACCCTGATCAAGGCGCTCGCGTCGGGAACCGGCCGCCGCGTCTTGTTCATGCGCACCAAGCACCACGCGAAGAAACTTGCCAAGGTACTCATCGAGGCGGGAATTCCTGCCGTTGACCTGCACGGAAACCTGTCACAGCCTCAACGTGACCGCAACCTCGAGGCGTTCAGCACAGGACGCGTCAAGGTCCTTGTCGCAACCGATGTTGCCGCCCGTGGCGTGCACGTCGACGACATCGAACTCGTCATCCACGTCGACCCGCCCATGGAACACAAAGCGTACCTCCACCGTTCGGGGCGAACCGCCCGTGCTGGTTCGGAAGGTGACGTCGTCACGATTTGCCTGCCGACGCAGAAGAAAGACCTCGCGGCACTTCTTCGAAAGGCCGCGATCACGGTGACACCCCAGTCCGTGACCGCTGACTCCCCCGCCGTCATCAAGCTGATCGGCGAGGTCGCGGAATATGTCAAGCCTGCGCCCCGTGTGGTTCAACCGCAGGGTGGGCGCGGACAATCGAACGGATCGAACGGACAGCGCACGCGTTCACAACGCGACCGATCCGGTCGTCCCGCAACAACGAGCAAGGTCGGGGAACGCCCCGGGCAATCCGCCAACAACTTCCGCGGAAGCCGCAACACGCAGCCGACCCGCGCTATTCGCCCGCAGGGGCGCTAGCCGGCTCAGGCGGATTCTCGATACGTCGGGGGCCACGGTGACGGACCACGTCTGAGCGATTCAGCCTGTGGTTCCCGCCGGCGGGTTGAGTAGAAGGTCCAGAC
>JBIIBI010000004.1:0-18652 GCA_044239485.1 Microbacteriaceae bacterium
GCCGTGCGGGCGATGGACGCCCCGGCGGGATGGGCGGCGAGAACTGCGAGTTCACCGCCGAGTTTGCTGCGACCGTATGCGGATTGCGGGTCTGTGTCGGCGTCCTCGGAATACGGACCCGAGGCACGACCGTTGAACACGTAATCCGTGGAGACATGAATCAGCCGGACGCCGGATTCGGCGCAGGCCTCTGCCACGTTTTTCGCACCTCGGGCATTGATTTCCCAGGCTGCATCCTCGTTGGACTCTACGTCATCAACGGCGGTGTACGCGGCGGTGTTGATTACGGCGGACCGGCCGGCCACCGCACGACGCACCGCGAGGGCGTCGGTGATGTCGAGTTCTGTGCGCGCCACCAGGTCGGCAGCGTCGCCGAAGGTGGCTCCCAGCGCTTGCGCGAGCATTCCGCCGCCGCCGGTCACAAGAATTGGTCCAGTCATCACCGTCTCCCTCGTTCTTCAGCGTAGTGCGGCAATAGGCTGGGCGAGTGAAGAAAGCGTCTGCTCAACCGCTCGTTCTCGTGGACGCAACCGCGATCAGTGCGCAGCGAGGCGGTGTCGGTCGATATGTCGAGGAACTGGCCCGCGAGTCGGTTCGTGCGGGGCTCTCTCTTGTCGTGGTCTGCCAGCCGCGCGACGAGAAGGCGTTCGCGGACATGGACTGCGATGTGGTTGTGGCCCCCCGGTTCGTTGAGTCCGTGCCCCTGAGGTTTCTCTGGGAACAGTTCGGGTTGCCCTCGCTCGCGCGGCGAATTCGGGCGACGACGATTCACTCGCCGCACTACACCTTTCCTCTATTCACGAGCCGTCATCGTGTCGTGACCGTTCACGACCTCACATTTTGGTCTCACCCGGATCGCCACTCGGCCCTAAAGAGGTGGTTTTTCCGATTCTGGATTACGTCAACTGCACGTTTTGGACTCGATGTCATCGTTCCGTCAGCGGCGACCGGAGCTGAATATCGGCGAGTCACGCGGGCGAGCAAGGATCGCATCACGGTGGCGTTCCACGGAGTGGACCGAGACATTTTCCACCCGCCAACACCTCAGTCCGTCGCACGGTTCGCACAGTCGAACGGGGTGACGTCGTGGATCGCGTTCCTCGGCACAATCGAGCCGCGCAAAAACATCGTTCCGCTCATCGAAGGATTCCGACGCGCAACGCGTGATCTGGCGACACGGCCGAGCCTGTTGCTCGCGGGAGCTCCGGGGTGGGACGGTGAGGTGGCCGGAGCCATCTCCAGCGCGGTCGACAACGGGTTCGACGTGAGACACCTCGGGTACATCTCGCTCGACGACCTGCCGGCATTTCTAGGCGGCGCAATTGCGGTTGCGTATCCGAGTGAAGGGGAGGGCTTCGGTTTACCCGTGCTCGAGGCAATGTCCTGCGGCGCACCTGTGCTGACGTCCCGTTCCCTGTCACTCCCCGAAGTGGGTGGCGACGCCGTGGCCTACACCGACACGACACCGGAAGCAATCGGGAATGCGTTGGCGGAACTCTTGTCCGACAGAAAACTTCGTGCTTCGTTATCGGCGGCGGCCGTCAAACGAGCGGCAGTGTTCACCTGGTCGGCGTGCTTGGTCGCTCATCGCGCCGTCTGGGAACGCTAGGACAGTTCGTCGAACACCGCAGCGAGTCGGGCGGCGCTCGCATCCCACGAGAACTCGGCGGCACGGGCCCTACCGCGCGAGGCGAGGTCACGACGAAGTGTTTCATCGTCTAACCCGGTCAGCGCCTCGGCCAGTTTGATGGTTCCGTTTGTGCCGTGAACGTCGACCGCAATGGCAGATTGTCCCGCGACTTCGATTAGTGCTTCGGCCGTCGAATGAATGACCGGGACACCTAACGACATCGCCTCGAGGACGGGGAGCCCGAAGCCTTCTTCGATAGAGGGGATGACAAGTCCGCGCGAAGCGGACAGAACCGCGGCGAGATCGGCGTCGTCGAGCCGACCGAGAGCGTGGACTCGGGACGGTGCAATTCCCGTGCGGCGAACGAGTTCGTCGATGCTGACACCACCCCAGCCACTGGGCCCGATGATGACGAGCGGGAGATCATCGATTCGAGCAAGCGCGGTGAGCAGTTGCGCGAGGCCTTTGCGTGGCTCGAGTGTCCCGACAAAGGTGATGTACGCGTCCGGAACACCCAGTGCGGTTCTGCGGCTTTCGGAATCGAGGGGAACGACCAGGTCGGATGTCGGCGCACCTCCGATCACGCGAATGCGATCACCGAGGGACAGAAAGGTCGACAGCCGCGACGCGACCGCGTCGGTTGGAACGACAATGATGTCGGCGAATCGTCGAGCGCGTTCTCCCATCGCGCGGTGCCATCGCACACCCTGCGCCGTCAACGTCTCGGGGTGGGTCCACGGGACAGCATCGTGAATTGTGACAATGTGTTGACCGTGTTCCGTCAGCGGCGCGAAGAGGCTGGGTGAATACGTCGTCTCGCGCTTCGGCACGGCAACCCCGCGCGCCCACGCGCGTGCGAGCAGAGCTCGTGGAAAGGGTGAAACATCAATGTCATCGAGCAAGGGAATGAATCCCTCGAGTTGCCGAACGGTGTCGTGTGAAACGCGGGGAACAAACCCGACAAGTTTCCGTGTGCCGTAAACACGGGTTGTGAGGGCTCGAACGAGATTGAGTGCGTAGCGTCCAATTCCTCCGGGCACGGGTGCGACGACCTGGTCGAGAATCACGGTGGTCGTCTTCATAGCTCAGCTCGATGTCGTTACTATTGACAGGTGGACATTCACCCATTATCCATTGCCGGCGCGTGGCGTGTAACCCCACAAATTTTCGGTGACGCCCGTGGCTCGTTTTCTGAATGGTTCCGAGCGGATCATCTCGAGGCGGCGACGGGCTATCGGATGAACCCGATCCAAGCGAACATCTCTCGATCGTCACGCGGGGTCGTCCGCGGAATTCATTACGCTGACGTGCCACCCGGGCAAGCGAAATACCTGATGCCGCTCACGGGTTCGATCATCGACTTCGTCGTGGACATCCGCGTGGGGTCGCCGACCTTCGGCCAGTGGGAGGGCGTGACGCTCGAGAGTGACAATCACGACGCGGTCCTCGTCGAACCGGGGCTGGGACATGCGTTCATGGCATTGGACGAATTCACGACAGTCGCCTATCTTGTCTCGGACATTTTCCGACCAGATCGCGAACACGGAATCAACCCGCTTGATTCCGATATCGCTCTCGTGTTCCCGGCGGGAATTGACCCGGTGTTGTCCGACAAAGATACGTCCGCCCCGACTCTCGCCGAAGCCCTCGCCGCGGGTTCGTTGCCGAAATGGGAGGGCCGATGAAGGGCATCATTTTGGCGGGAGGCACCGGGTCTCGGCTCTGGCCGATCACCCTCGGAAACTCAAAACAACTCATTCCGATTTATGACAAACCGATGGTCTACTACCCGCTGTCAACGTTGATGACCGCGGGTATCCGCGAAGTGCTGATTATCACTGCTCCAGAGCACGCGGAGTTGTTCCGGGCACTGCTCGGGGACGGTTCAGCGTGGGGAATGCGAATCGAGTTTGCGGTTCAACCCAGCCCCGACGGGCTCGCACAAGCCTTCATCATCGGTGAGTCATTCTCGGCGGGTGACCCGGTGGCGCTGGCACTCGGCGACAACATTTTTCACGGGTCGGGTTTTGAACGTGCACTGCCCGATACAACTAATTTTGAGGGCGGCCACATCTTTGCCTACCCGGTCCCGGACCCCGAGCGATATGGCGTTATCGAATTCGACGCCGATGGGACCGCGCTGTCGATCGAAGAGAAACCGCAGAAACCGAAGTCTCGATATGCCATTCCCGGCGTCTACTTTTTTGGACCCGATGTCGTCGACGTAGCAAAAGGAATCACGCCGAGTTCACGCGGTGAACTTGAAATCACCTCGGTGAGCGAGCACTACATGCGTGAAGGGCGTCTTCGCGTCAGCGTGCTCGACGCGGGAACTATGTGGTTCGACACGGGAACAATCGATTCGATGATGGACGCGTCGGAATATGTTCGCGCCGTTGAACATCGCACCGGGGCAAAGATTGCCTGCCCCGAGGAAATCGCCTGGCGACAAGGGTGGATTACGTCGGCCCAATTGGAAACGATCGCCGGACCTCTCGAAAAGAGTGGTTACGGGTCTTACCTGTTGGGGTTGCTCGACCGCTAGTGGCCGCGCGTTTTGGCCGATTCTCGTAGCCGAAGCCCCACGGTCACGACCACGCGTACGGGCCACCACACAATTCCGGGATATCGCTTACCGACCCACCGTCGAGCGCTCGTGTGGTGCGCAGCGATCATCGATGTCGAATGTTGGCGAGTCGAGTGTCCGCCCTCGTGCTCGACCGTTGCGCCGGGAACGAACACGTTTCGCCACCCGCTGTGCCCCAGACGAAAACCAAGGTCTACGTCCTCGAAATACATGAAGAACTCGTCATCGAAACCGCCGATGTTGTCGAACGCTGTGCGGCGCACGAGAACGCATGCACCACTGAGCCACCCGGCATCGCGCTCGGTGTCATAGTCGGCGAACTGGTGGTATCGGCGAGTCCACGGATTTCCGGGGACGAGGTCGCCCAACAGTGCGTGACCGACTCCTAGCCTCAGCGACGGGATTGCACGCGCAGAAGGGTAGGTCGTGCCATCGAAATCGCGAATGCGCGGGCCGAGTGCGCCGATCCTTGGATCGCTGTCCCCGACTCGCACCAGTTCGTCGAGAGAGCCCTCATCCAGGGTGATGTCGGGGTTTACGACAAGAATCCACCCGATATCCGAATCCAATGTTGCGACCCCTGCATTGATTCCGCCGCCGTAACCGGGATTATCGGGTCGGGAGACGATGCGAGCGCTCGAACCCGTCAATGCCTGCGCGAGTTCCCGATCTCCGCCGGGCACGTTGTCGACAACAACGACGTCGACGGGGCGAGTGGTTGACCCGGGAATCGACGCCAACAGATTGCGGATGGCGTCACCGGAGTGGAACGACACCGTCACAATTCCGATGCTCGACTCAGGACTGGAGCTTCTCACGCTCACCATGCTAGCCAACCCGCACCCCGTGACCACCGCCCCACCGCTTCGGCGAATTTCATAATTGAGTCGCTTACAATCGAATTACACCTGTGTAAAGGGGTTTGAGGCATGTCCAATTTGTGGAAGCGAATGTTCGCTATCACCACAGCAACGGCTACCGTCGTCGCAGGATTGCTGGTGCCCACTTCCGCGAACGCGCTGACGCTGTCGGGTAGTGACTTCGTGGCGGGAGACATCATCTCGGACGCCCAGTTCTTTGACGAAAGGGCGATGACGGCGGCAGAGATACAAACCTTCCTGTCGAAGAAGGTAAAACGATGCGGTTCGCTCAACCTTTGCCTGTCGGTTTACACCCAAAATACGTTTACGCGCGAGCCAACCACGGTCCAGAGCGACGGCCGGGACCCTCTCTGTGGCAGGTATGCCGGCGCGAATGGCGAGACAGCGGCGCAGATCATCTACAAAGTCCAACGCGCGTGCAACATCAGCGCGAAAGTCATCCTCGTCTTGTTGCAAAAGGAACAGGGGTTGATCACCAACACCAATCCGACCGCCAGCAAACTGAAGATTGCGACGGGCTATGCCTGTCCCGATACCGCTCCGTGTGACGCGAAATACTTTGGCTTTTACAATCAGGTCTACTCGGCCGCATCCCAATTGAAGCGCTACACCGAGCCAGGATCGTCGTTTTACAATTCCAAGCCTGTGGGCCGTCGATCGCCGATTCTGCTTCACCCCAATGCGAGATGCGGAACGAAATCGGTGAAAATCAAAAACCTCGCCACACACGCGCTCTACATCTACACTCCGTATACGCCGAACGACGCGGCGCTCGCAAACCTCTCCGGAACGGGCGACTCGTGTTCGAGTTACGGAAATAGCAACTTCTGGGAGTACTACTCGTACTGGTTTGACGCGCCCGCCAATCTTGCGTCGGATATCAGTGGCCTGGCCGCCTCCACCACGAATGACTGGGGGGCGTTGGTCGATGATTCGTCCTGTACCGAAACGGCAAACACCTGTTTTGCGGACTACGCCAATGCAGTGGCAACGTGGAACATCAATTCAGGGTTGAAGTATTCGAGCGGCCCCATTGCCGCCAAGTACAAGTCGTCGGGAAGATATAGCGGCCCGTTGGGTGGAATCTCCAAGGCCCCAGAAGCAGTCGAGGGTGGCGCGAACAGAGACGGTGCCCGGCAGAAGTTTGCCAACGGGTATATCTATCGAGACCCCTCAAACGCGACATTCATTGTGCTCAACGACGTGTTGGCCTATTACAGCGAAGCGGGTGGCCCCGGTGGTTCGCTCGGGTGGCCGACGGGCGATGCGTCCTGCACTGACGGAGAGTGCGCACAGAATTTTGCCGGCGGCTATGTGATTTCTAACCCAGCGGGCGGATTTCTCGTTCTGGACGGTGCCATCGCAGAGTACCTTCAGGCCAACGGGGGTCTAGCCAGTACATGGGGGCTACCGCTCGGTGCCGCAGAATCCCAAACCTTTGGGTCGTTCGGAACCGGTCGAATTCAACATTTTGAAGCCGGGACGGTTTACGAGAAGAACGGCACTGCCTATCTCGTCGCGGACGGACTTGCCGCGGCTCTCGCCGACGTCGGCGGAGTCGCCGCGGTGGGATGGCCCCTCGCCGAGCCCGTTCGAGCCGACGGCATGCTCTCGCAGCTGTATTCGGCGGGTCGTGTCGTCAAGGTCGGAACCGCACAGGGTGCTCTGATTCCCACGGACACGCTGCGAGCCCTTCGGAAGGCGGGCGGACTCTCGGGATACTTGGGTGTTCCGACGAGCAGCGCGACGGCCTACACGGGCAGGGACGGATTCGTCGGATCAAAGCAAGCGTTTGAGGGAGGCACAATCATCCGCGGATCAGCAGGCGCCTTCGCCATGCCCAGTGCGCTGTGGGACGCATACCGTAAGCGAAAAGGCGCTAAGGGGAAACACGGCTGGCCCGACAGCAAGGCAACATCCTCCTCGACGACCTGGACCCAATCGTTCCAGCGCGGAACCATTACCGTTTCTCGATAATCCCGACGCGAAGGCGTTCCGCGATAATCGCGCACGCGACCAGCGTCACGAAACCCCACTCGTGTAAAAGCCGACTTTCGGTCAGTGACTGAACGGTCAAGGCGCACAGGACACAAAACGGAACGGTGGCCGCGGACATCGGGGTTTGAGCGAACGCTCGCCACAAATACCACAGTGCAAAGACGAGAGTGGCGGCGAACAACGTCACACCGACCAGTCCGCTTTGCAGAGTGACATCAAGCCAGACATTGTGCGCCTGAGACATCGGCAGTTCGTCGACAGAGTGAATCGCGAACCACGGGTCCCAACTCGGCCACCATCCGACAAAACCCGATCCCACGATTGTTCGTTCATCGATTCGGTCGACGACCGCTGCCCATATGTCGAAACGATGGGTGAGATCGGGCGACTTACCGAGAAGGGTCACGAACGCCGACCACTGCGACACGGCGACCACCACGGCACCACCGATGGCGGCAATGGCGCCAAACAAACCCATTCGCCACCCCAGTCCGTTGCGGCGGGCCAGCGCGGTCAGTCCGATGACGACCGCCACGACAACGATCGTGACCGTGACCGTAGCCGACGCTGCCCTGGCGACGACGATGGTGGCGAGCGCGACATCGAGGAGCGACGCGGTGCGCCAACTTCGCGACGCGTACACGCGCCACAGCCCGATGATGAGCAACACCAGTCCGAGCATTCCGAGCACATTCGCATTACCAACGAGACCCTGGATTCGGCCGTCAGTGAAGAAGTTTCCCCTGCTCCACGCCAACTCGATGGGGGTCGTTGGTGTTTCAGCGAAACCGACCGGGTAAACCGGGTGCCCGATGAGTGCCACCACCACTTCGAATGCGATCGAGCCACACAGAATGAGTCGCACGCTCAACGCCAACCGCCGAACCAACTCGTCGAGGGGAACCGCACTGGTGATTGCGAGTGCGAAGAGGACCCCCATCAGCGCACTGAGCAACATGAGCAGAGAAGTCCCCGCATACGGGGACCACGCGGGACTCACAACCCACCAGACCAGAAGTGCGAGCAGCGGTGTCGGCAGTGCTCGCAAGGTCACCCGGTTGGTGATGATGACGACAATCGCCCACCCCGTCGCAAGGATGACGAGGGTCGCCCAGACCGGAACAGTGAGCGCGTTCCTAAAGAAATCTCCAGCGAAAAGAAGTGTAAGGATTGCCACTATTACGGGTTTCTTCGCAATAAATTGAGCCACGGGACACTAGCCTAGTGAGCGACGTGGAGGTGTTGCAGTGTTCGAGATTGTGAATACCCCGCGTGACTATGCGTGGGGTTCAACCTCGGCGATTTCGGACCTGCTCGGGTCAGACCCATCGGGCGCACCGGAAGCGGAACTCTGGCTCGGGGACCACCCGGCATGCCCCGCTCAGTTGAAAGAGACGGGTCAGTCGCTCATCGAGTGGGGAGAGTCGCACCCCGAGCGCTTCGGAACCGGGCCGTTACCGTTCCTTCTCAAGGTTTTGGCGGCGGATTCACCACTGTCCATTCAGGCACATCCGACCCGAGCACAAGCAGAGCGCGGGTTTGCCCTCGAGAACGCGGCGGGGCTCGCTCCCGATGCTCCGAATCGAAACTACCGAGACGCCAATCACAAACCCGAAGTGCTTGTCGCGCTCACCGACTTTTCCGCGTTGTGTGGGTTTCGGTCGAGTGGCCAGCGCACCGCCATCATCGCCGAGCTCGTCCGACAGGGCGTCCCCGGTTCGTTTGAATTGGCACGCGCCGTGGACGCAGGACTCGGCTCAGCGGTTGAGTGGATTCTCACGCGCGGTGATGGGGTGACCGAACTCGTTGAGGCGTTATCGACGGGAATCCGAACGACGACCGATGCTGTCGTCGATGTCGCTACACAGACCGCGCGGATGCTGTCCACACATTTCCCCGGAGACCCAGGAGTGGCTCTCTCGTTGCTTCTGAACCACGTCGTGCTGCGTCCAGGGGAAGCGCTGTTCTTGCCAGCGGGAAACATTCACGCTTACCTTCACGGGCTCGGAATCGAGGTGATGGCCGCGAGTGACAATGTGCTGCGCGGAGGCCTCACCTCGAAACACATTGATGTCGCCGAGCTTTTGGCCGTTCTCGATTTTCGCGAACTCGACGAGCCGCGACTCATCGCGACGGAGTCGAACGGTGTGCGGACGTTCGATCCGGGTCTTGACGATTTCGTCCTGACCGAGATCGTGGCAGGCGACGATGTGCGCCTCGCGATAACCGGGCCGGCTATCGCGATTGCGGTGGAGGGGGATCCCGTGCTCCGGACCGACGGTGAATACGATCTTGCACGGGGCGGTTCGGTCTTCATTGACGCGGGTGAGACGCTTCACCGGGTCAGTGGTCGAGGCCGGATTTTTGTGGCGCATCGACCTACATGAATTTCTAAGAACGCGTAACTTGACTATTGGGAATAACAGCGGTGTAATTAGGTGTCTTGAACACCCAATTGGAGGAAATCCCGTCATGACTGAATATCGCAATGACGTCCCCGGCGACTGGGCAATCGATCCGCTTCGACTGGGAGTCATCGGAACCGGCAATGCCGTCGGTGATGACAACCCGCTCTCGTGGCAAGCCGATGCGCTCTGCACCCAGACCGATCCCGAAGCCTTTTTCCCCGAGAAGGGCGGTTCCACCCGCGACGCAAAAAGGATTTGCGCGGAATGCACCGTGAAAACGGAGTGCCTCGAATACGCTCTCGCCAATGACGAGCGGTTCGGTATCTGGGGTGGACTTTCGGAGCGCGAGCGCCGCAAATACCGCCGCCGCGCTTAAGGCCTAAGGAGTCGGTTCGGTGATTCGCGACTCACTCGCGGTTGTCGTGGTGACACGTCGGCACCCCGAACGACTCGCGGTAACACTGGCGTCGATCGCTGCCGATAAAATTCCCGGCACAGTGACGGTGGTGAACCTCACCGGGGATTCCGTTTCCCTCAACGGACAGAGTGAAATCGTCGGACCATCGACACTCTCGCTGTCTCACGCTGTCGACCGCGCGTTGACGGATTCCACTGCCGAAACGGTCTGGATTCTTCGCGACGACACCAGCGTCCGCCCGGGCGCATTCGCCGCGCTTGCATCAATTCTTGACACGTCCCCGTCCGTCGGGGTGGTCGGCCCGAAACAGATGGACGCGGACTCTCCGGTCACGATCCGGGAAATGGGCGAATCGATGACCCGATCGGGTTACGCGGTGCACATAGCGGAACGCGAATTGGACCAGGCCCAATTCGACCGAACCAGTGATGTCTTGGCCGTCGGCGAGGCTGGCATGCTTGTTCGCCGTTCGGTGTGGACTGCCTTGAACGGTTTTGACCCCGCCCTCCCCGCCCTCGGCGGAGCCCTTGATTTCTGTTTTCGGGCTCGAAGTGCTGGTTGGCTCGTCGAGGTGGTACCTGCTGCGGTGATCGATACGGCCGCGACGTCGTACGAAGCACTCGCGGGCGTGGTCACCGAGTCGCAGGAAGAACGCGAAGAAGCGCGTGCGCGCGCCCACCGCGTGTTGGTTTACGGTCCACCCGTTGCCCGACCGTTTCTCGCAATCGGGTTGATTTGTGGATCACTGCTTCGAGGCTTCGGGCGGTTTGTTGGCAAACGCGCGAACCCCTTCGCTGAATGGCGAGGGGCGGTTTCGGGTGCTCTCGATATCGGCTCGATTGCTCGATCGCGTCGCGCGTATCGGGCGACGATGACGAATCCTGTGGACGGGGCCCGTCTGTTCGTGTCGCCGTCCGACCTTCGACACCGCCGAGCGATGAAGCGCGACGAGGAACGAGCGATTCGGGAAGCGGCCGACGACACCCCGCGTCTCGAGTTCCGTGCCACCGCGATGTGGTGGACCGCGTTCGCAACGGTGCTCGGGTTTGTTGTGGGCGGCCGTTTTCTGGGTGCCACCGCGTTGTCCGGGGGAGCGTTGGTCCCGATGCCCGCCACCGTCACCGAAGTTCTCGATGCGATCGGCGCAACGTGGAGTGACGTCGCGGGTGGAATCACCGCAGCTCCCGACGGATTCGCTGGGCTGATGGGCATTCTGGGTTCCCTCACGTGGTGGAACCCCAACCTCGTGGTCGTGACACTGTTCACTCTCGCCGTGCCGATGTCGTTTGTCGCGGGTTACGTCGGATCCGGCATACTAACGACCAACTCGCGCGCCGCCGTCATGGTCGGTGCGGGGTGGGCGCTTGTGCCGACGCTGCACGGTGCAATTTCCGAGGGGCGAATCACCGCGGTGCTTGCACACATCGCACTACCCCTGTTCGCCCGAGCAATCTCTGGCTCCACCGCCCTTTCGCTCGGCTGGGCGTCTATCCTCGCCGCGGTTGTGTGGGTTTCGGTTCCGGCCCTCGCCCCGGTCATCGTTGTCGCCGTCGTGCTTCGTGCCGCTACCGGTTCAGTGGGCGCGTTATTCACGCTGGCGCCGGCTTTGGCGTTCGAGTGGCCGCGAATCATCGCGTCAATCACAAACCCAATCGCGTACTTTGCGGACCGCGGCGTGCCCTTCCCGACAGCAGCGCCACACGGGCTCATGTCGCTCACGCTGTGGCCGACGACGCCGAGTTTTCCCGGCGTCGACACCGAAATCGCTACTCTCGCGGCGTACCTGGTGGTCACCGTCTGTCTCGCACTCACGGTGATCGCGATTGTGGTTGCGGACAACCCGCGCGTCGGTGCTCTCGTGATTCTGGGGGCGACCGCTCTCGTAATGTGGGCGGGGCTGGGCTCGCTCACACTGGCGACGGCCGACGGGCAGCCGGTCGGGTTGTACCCCGGGCCTCTGTACGACGTGGTGTGGTTCGGGCTTCTCGGCGGCGCCGCGATCACCATTAGCGCGATTCGTTTCGCCGCCGGATTCCTCGCCCCAATCGCGGTTGCCGTGATCGCTGCGGTCGGATTCGTGCCGCTCACCGCCGTCGTCGCAGGACTGGCACTCGTCAGCCCAGCGACCGTGAGGACTCTGCCCGCTTATGTGGAGGCCGAATCGACTGCGCACCCGGGTGGCGCAACACTCATTCTGACCCCGACGACCGAGGGCATTCGCAGCGAGCTACAACGAGATTCGGGGGTGACACTGGTCGACTGGACCGCGGCGGCCGCAACGCGAACGAGACTCGCGGAAAACGAACAGGCAATCGCCGAGCTCGCCGCCAACCTCGTGGTCGAAAGTGGCTTCGATGTTTCCGCGGCCGTTTCCGAAGCGGGGATCCGATTTATCGTGCTCGAGGCACTGCCGACTGCGCCCGAGGTTTCCGCAATCGCCTCGCACGCCGGGCTCACTTCGGTCGGAGTGACGGATCGTGGAATCCTCTGGCGCGTCAATGAACCGACCGACACCACGCCGGTGAATCGTGACCCTGACCTCGTGTATCGCGTGATTCTTGGTTTCGTCGGACTTGTCGCGCTCATCGCCGCGGTCCCCACGTCGTTGCCGCGCCGCCGCCCGGTGATGGACGACCTCACTCCCGTGACAGGAGAGGTTGACGATGAGCATTCTTAGCAAGATCACGGTCGGTGCAGCCGGCCTCGCAGCACTGGGCTTCTCGGCTTACGCCGTTGCCTTCATTCCGACCCCGCTGTCGACGGGAATCGCCCCACTGACAACAGTCGTGTCGCCCGAGTCGGTTACGCGCAGCATCCTCTGCTCTGGCGACGTTGTTGGATATGTCGGAGACTCGGCGACGATTTCGGGCATCAGTGGAACGACTCGAGTCGTGTCCGGCGGGGACATCACCACAGAACTCACGATGGATTCGACGACGAACGGTTCCGTCGTCACTAATTCGGGTGACCCGCTCCGCGTCGCGGCAACCGAATACGATGCCGTCAACTCCGAATTTGCCGCAGGGTATCTCGCGACAGAATGCGGTGACGCACTGAACGATCAGTGGCTGATCGGTGGCAGCACGACGACGGGCCGTGATTCCATCGTCACGATTTCCAACGGCAGTGATGTCGAGGCGCGAATCGATCTCGAAATCTGGGGTTCGACCGGAAAAGTGGACGCGCCCGGTTCTCAAGGAATTGTCATCCCAGCGAAATCGCAGCGGTCGTATTCGGTCGCGGGATTCGCCCCCGACGAAGCGTCTCCGGCCATCCATCTCGTGAGTAACGGGGCGGCCGTGTGGGCGACTCTCCAAACCACCGTTGTCCGAGGGCTCGTGCCGGGGGGACTCGATCGCATCGGTCCCGTCGCAGCGCCGACCACGTCGGTCTCATTCCCCGTGCTTCGCGTTCCGTCCGAGGAATCCATCGGGGCACTGCTGGTCGACCCGTCGTACAACGATGTCGTCGCCTCACTGCGCTTTCTCGCGCCAGGAGAAACCGACGCCACGATCACCATCACTCTTGACCCCTACGCCGAGGGGGACTCCCAGGTCGTCACGGCGTCCATTCCAGCCGGCTCAACTTTCGACATTCCGATCTCCGAATTGAGTGCGGGCGATTGGGCCGTCTCGGTTGAGTCAGATCAGCCCATTGTTGCGGCGGCTCGGGTCGGCTTTCACGACGCGGGGACGGGAATAACGGACATTGCCTGGGCCAGCGCCGCACCCGCACAAACCGGTATCGCATCGATGCTGGTGCCTGGTGGCGCGTCACTCGGACTCACCAATTTCGGGGATGTCGATGCGACGGTCACGATCGTGAGCGGAGACCTGAGCACGGACGTTGTCGTTCCCGCCGAGGGATCCCTGCTGACACCCGTCGGCCAGGGGCTTCTCACCGTGGTGTCGACTTCACCGATTTCGAACACGGTATTCGTGTCGACCAAAGACGGAATCGCGACGCTACGCGGCGTGACGGCACCGATCGACGCGGCCAGTGTCGTTATTGTCCACGGCTAGGCGTGAGGAAAATAGCGGTTCGGAGCTAGTTCGTAAGGGTCGATATCGATGAGGTCGGCAATCGCCTCGATAACAATCGTTTCGATGTTGTTGCGTCGGTGCCAATCGTCCTCGCGATGAAGCTTCGAGCCGCGCTCGATGGGAAGCCGATAGAGGATGACTCGGCGTTCGCTTCGAAGTGCCGTCCACCGCCGAGGCACGCCGTCGGCTCGTTCTGCGCTGGGTAAAAGCGTCATCTCGACTTGAATTTCGTGCATCAACGTCGGTTGAACGTCGCACAGATAGTTGACAACGTCTTTCGCGATTTCCGCGAAACTCGAATTGCGACCGCCCGTTCCAATCGCCGCAATACCTCGCACGTCGGAACGGATTTGCCGACCGTGACGATTTCGAGTTGTACGTGAGCCGGGCATGCATCCAGCCTATTCGCCACCTCGGCGCGGTGGAACCTCGTGCGGTATCGTGAACAGACCGATGGAAGGTAACGAATGACTGTCGATTTGACCCGGTTCGTCAAAACGTATGACGTACGCGGACTTGTGGGTACCGAGTTGACGGACGATGTTGTCGAGGCGCTCGCCGCGGGGTTCGTCGACGAGGTCGGTGCTGCGGGTAGGACCGTCGTTGTCGGACACGATATGCGCGACTCGTCACCCGGTTTCGCGGCCGCGTTTATTCGCGGTGCAACGGCCCGCGGCGCGAACGTCACGAATCTGGGGCTCTGCTCGACGGACGAATCCTATTTTGCATCTGGTTCGTGGGATGCGCCCGCGGCGATGTTCACGGCGTCGCACAACCCCGCGGCATACAACGGCATCAAGTTTTCGCGAGCCGGCGCTCAAGGAATCAGCCTGGACACGGGACTCGCAGCAATTCGCGATCGAGCCACGGCGTATCTCGAATCTGGAATTCCGACCGTGGCAGATCCCGGCCAGTCGTCAACCCACGACGTGCTTGCCGAGTACGCGGCGTATCTTCGAACACTCGTTGATTTGTCGTCCATCCGACCCTTGAAGGTCGTTGTCGATGCGGGAAACGGAATGGGCGGATTGACGGTTCCAGCGGTGCTGGGAACGGCCGCGGGGCTCCCCGAGTTACCCCTCGAAATCATTCCGCTCTATTTCGAGCTGGACGGCACCTTCCCCAACCACGAAGCAAACCCGCTCGAGCCCGCCAACCTGGTCGATTTGCAAAAAGCCGTAGTTGCGCACAAGGCCGACATCGGGCTCGCGTTTGATGGCGATGCGGATCGGTGCTTCGTCATCGACGAGAACGGTGACCCGGTTTCGCCGAGCGCCGTTGCGGCGATTGTCGCACTGCGGGAAATCAACCGGGTGCGCGCGGCGGGGGACACGTCGATCTCGGTGTTGCACAATCTCATCACGTCGATGATTGTGCCCGAAGTAGTTCGCGGCGCCGGTGCAACGCCCGTTCGAACGAACGTTGGGCACTCTCTCATCAAAGACATCATGCGCGAGAGCGGGGCGGTGTTCGGAGGAGAGCACTCCGCTCACTATTATTTTCGGGATTTCTGGGGAGCCGACAACGGCATGCTCGCTGCGATGCACGTTCTGGCGCAGTTTGGTTCTCAGGAAGGACCCCTGTCCGACATTTCGGCCGGCTATTCGCCCTACGCACAAAGCGGGGAAATCAACTCGACCGTGACGGATGTTCCTGCCGCGTTGGAACGGATTCGGGGTGCATTCACGGGCCGCGGAGCGTTCGACACGCTCGACGGGCTCACCGTGTCAGGGGGGACAATCGACGACACGGCTCTTCCGCCCACCGATGGAGAGGTCCGTGATTTTTGGTGGTTCAACGTTCGACCCTCCAACACGGAACCGCTTCTGCGACTCAATGTCGAAGGCGGCACCGCAGAGCTCATGGCGTCAGTTCGCGACGAAGCACTCGCAATAATTCGTCAGAGTTAGCACAATAGACACAATCGAGAGGAAGGAGTTGTCATGCTCGCACGGATCTTGATCGTCGATGACGACCCGAGCATCGGTGAAGTCCTCGAACTGTTCTTGCGCGCGGAGGGTTACGACACACGCGTCGCTACCAGCGGCCCGCAGGCGCTGGAATTCTTTGACGAGTACCAGCCGCACCTGGTTCTGCTCGATCTCAATCTGCCGGGGATTGACGGCATAGCGGTGTGCCACTCGATTCGCGAATATTCGGGAACACCCATCATCATGTTGACCGCGCGCACAGACCCGCAAGACATCATCCACGGACTCGAAGCGGGCGCGGATGACTATGTCGAAAAACCCTTCAACGAGCAAATCCTCAGCGCTCGAATTCGCGCGTGCATGCGACGGCCTCTCCCCACCTCATCCAGTTCACTGGGGGTAGGAGACATCGTGATTGATCTGCGCGGTCACGTGGTTTCGCGCGATGGCGTCCCCATCTCTCTCACGCCTCTCGAATTCGAGTTGCTGCACACGCTCGCGTCCCGTCCAACCGAGGTCTTCTCGCGGGAAGCGCTCTTGGAGCAAGTCTGGGGTTATCAGTACAAGGCGGACACCCGGTTGGTCAACGTGCACGTTCAACGACTCCGTTCCAAAGTCGAACGCGACGTCGACGACCCGAAGATCGTTCTCACCGTCCGCGGCGTTGGCTATCGCGCGGGTGAAATAACAACCGCATGAGATTTTTTGCTCGAATTGTCCGACAAACTCGGGAAGCGTGGGTCGGATCTCTTCGCCTGCGCATGACGGCGATCTCAGTCGGGCTCTCGCTCGTCGCCGTGGTCGCAATCGGGGGATTCTTGTCCTACACAATCGAACGAAATCTGTTCGAGTCGCGTCGCAACGAGGTGATTTCCGAGACTCAATCCGTCTCGGGCAGTGTTCAAGCCCAGTTCGACGGCGCCATTAACGCCCAAGGTTTCATCGATGTCGAAGGCGCGAATTCCTCGGCGCAGGCAACAATTCGGGCGACAACCAATTCCCCCGGACTCATCGGATTCGCAATCCTGCGTGCGCCGGGTCAAGCCACCGACCAGGTGATGACCAGCACCTCGTCGGTGGGGTTCCCCTTGACCGTCGTGAGCGATGCGCTTCGAGAAGCGGTGCACGACGATCGGGCCAACGTTCATTACCAATCGGTCGAGGTGCCGGGCGAGTCACCGGGAATTGTCACCGGAACCAACATCGATGTCCCGACGGCGGGTCGATACGACCTCGTGTTGGTCTACAACTTGGCTGACGTAGCGGGGAACCTCGCCTTCGTGCAAAGTGCTCTGGCCACGGGCGGTCTTTTCTTTGTCGCCATCACGGGTCTCATCGTGTGGCTCGTGACGACCCGGTCTATTCAACCCATCATGACGACGGCGGCGACGGCCGAACGTTTTGCCGACGGGAACCTTGACGAACGAATCAACGTTGAGGGCACGGATGTCTCGGCCAAACTGGCCGTATCCTTCAACCGAATGGCGGAATCGATTTCCGGTCAGATCAACCGGCTCGCGACCCTCTCGACTCTTCAACAACAGTTCGTCTCTGATGTTTCCCACGAACTTCGAACC
The DNA here is from genome assembly GCA_044239485.1 of Microbacteriaceae bacterium. Taxonomy (GTDB): domain Bacteria; phylum Actinomycetota; class Actinomycetes; order Actinomycetales; family Microbacteriaceae; genus MWH-TA3. The sequence continues at coordinate 17,474 of JBIIBI010000004.1, forward strand.
CCACTGACAACCATCAAACTTGCGGGCAGCATGCTCTTCAAACAACGCAAAACGTTCGACAAAGATTCAGCTCGCGCCGCCGAATTGCTCAATCGACAAATCGAAACCTTCGAAGAGTTGCTCGCGGAACTCATTGAACTGTCGCGCTACGACGCGGGTGCAGCGGAACTAGAACTTGAGCCGATTGCGCCGGCGGCACTTGCCCAATCGTGTATCGACCAAATGGCGACTCTCGCTCGTGCGCAGGGTTCAACGATTACTCTCTTCGCGCCGGGTGGCCACAAACCCGTTGATATCGATTCGCGTCGAGTTCGGCGTATCGTGAACAATTTTCTTTCGAACGCCCTCGATCACGGTGAAGGAGGCCCAATCGAAGTGTGGGTCGATTCAACTTCGTCCGCGGTGTCGTTCGCGGTTCGCGACCATGGGGTGGGGATGACCCCGGCGGATGCCGAGCGTGTGTTCGACCGATTCTGGCGCGCCGACCCGTCGCGACAACGCCAATCCGGGGGGACGGGGTTAGGCCTCGCAATCGCGCTCGGCTACGCCAAACTCCACGGGGGCGTCATCGACGTGTGGTCCGAACCGAAATCCGGTGCGTGCTTCCGACTGACGATTCCACAGGGCGGCGCGGTGGACCCCGATTCGCCGCTCGGCCTGCCACCGATTGCCGAGGAAACCGATGCGTAGGGCCGTTATCGCTTTCGCCGTTCTGGTCCTCAGCGGATGCGCGACGATTCCCACGGCAGGTCCGGTTCTCGTCGGTGGACCCATCACGGTGGAGTCACGAACAGAAATCGAGTACCTGCCCGCGGGACCAGCCGAAGGCGCGACGCAGCGCGAGATTCTCGATGGTTTCATCAGCGCGGGCGCCGCACCCCAAAACAACTTTCGAATTGCACGGAGCTTCCTGACGGACGCGGCGGCCCTGACGTGGAACCCGGCTCGAGAGACGATTGTGCGCGGGATTTACGCCTCCGTCAAGGTTTCTGCAGCAACTGAATTGACCTATTTCACGACCATTGTTTCTCGTGTCGACGAAAACGGTGTGTTCAGCACCTCATCCCGACCCGAGTCCCGCGACTGGCAGTTTGGTTTCACACGAACCGACGGTGAGTGGCGTCTGTCCGTTGTTCCCGACCTCACGGTGGTCTCGGAATCGACGTTTGCGTCCACCTA
>JBIIBI010000072.1:0-4866 GCA_044239485.1 Microbacteriaceae bacterium
TCTTTGAGCCAGTCGACGTCGTCACGAGAGTCGTCGTTGTCCTTGTCGGTCATGATTCCAACCCCAAATCGCTCAGTGAAATCGCCGCTCGATATTCGTAGCCTGCGGCCTCGATAACTTCCTTTGCACCCGTGTTGCGGTCCACAACGACGGCAACGGCGACGACAGTCGCACCCACTTTTTCCAGCGCGGAAGCAGCAGCGAGCGGCGATCCGCCCGTCGTTGACGTGTCTTCGAGGACGATGACACGCTTGCCTTCGAGGTCGGGGCCCTCGACCTGCTTGCCGCGACCGTGGTCTTTGGGTTCTTTACGAACAACGAACGCGTCGTAGCTTTTGCCCTTCAGTACACCGCGGTGCAGAACGGCCGACGCGATCGGGTCGGCACCCATGGTGAGTCCACCCACAGCCGCAATGTCGGGGATGTCAGCGATGAGGTCGACCATAACGTCTCCGATGAGCGGCGCGACGCGGTGGTCGAGGCTGACCCGGCGAAGGTCGATGTAATAGGTCGCCTTCGCGCCGCTCGTCAGAGTGAAATCCCCAAAGAAAACCGCGTTGTCCCTGATGAGGGACGCGAGATGCGAGCGGTCGTCGGTCATTCCTTAACCTTATCGAACGCCTAAACTCGCACTCGTGCGCATTGCGACCTGGAACATCAATTCGATTCGAACTCGAGTCGATCGCGTCGTCGACTGGCTGGCCGCGAGCGACATTGATGTGCTCGCTCTGCAAGAGACGAAGTGTCGGGACGACCAGTTCCCGCGGGACGCACTCGAGGCAGCCGGCTACGACATCGAGTGCCACGGTCTGTCGCAATGGAACGGTGTCGCGTTTATCTCGAGGCTCCCAATGACGGACGTCACCGTCGGATTCGACGGGATGCCCGGGTTCGCCAAAGATCACGACGGCGATGACCCGCCGCTCGAGGCCCGAGCGATCGGCGTCACGGTCGAGGGCGTTCGCCTGTGGAGCCTGTACGTCCCGAATGGTCGGTCGCTCGACGACCCGCACTTCGATTACAAGCTGCGCTGGCTCGAGGCACTTCGAACGTCGACCGCATCGGAAATGGCGACGTTCGACCAGCTTGCGATTATGGGCGACTTCAACATCACACCCTTCGACGACGATTGCGGTGACCCGCGAATGGTTCCGGGCCTGTCAACACACATCTCGCCCGTCGAACGGGAGTCATTCGCGAAGTTTGAGGCGATGAACCTGACAGACTGCGTTCGGCCACGTGTCCCAGAGGGCTACACCTATTGGGACTATAAAAACCTGTCCTTTCCGCGGAACGAGGGCCTGCGCATCGACTTCATCCTCGGGTCGCCCGCGTTTGCGGCGAGCGTCACCGACGCGTTCATCGACCGTGACCAGCGAAAGGGCGAACAACCGAGCGACCACGTTCCCGTTGTCGTCGAAATCGGTGGAGCGGACGAGGACGACGACCGCCCGATGTTTTGGTGACCAACGAAAGGAAAACGAATCATGGCTCTCGACCCCGATGATGTCCGAGGCGTCTGCGATTACATGAACGACCCATCAATGGCTGACCACATGCGATTCATGGCGGAAAAACTGGCCGGAGCAGAACTTGAATCGACCGTGATGTTGATTGACATCACGGAATCAACCGGCGTTTTCTCGATTGAAAAGAACGGCGAGACCCGCGAGGCTTCGATTCCGTGGACGTTCCCCGTCACAAATCGCGACGACATGAAGTCGGCGCTTTTCGCGCTCCTCGACAAGGCCCTGCTGGGCTGAGCAGAACTCGGCGACAAGTCGATGGGCTAGCGCACGACCTCGGTCAGTGGCTTGCGCTCGCGCGGGCCGGTTTCGGCTTCGCGGCGATCCTCGGGAAGTTTGTTGGGGTCACCCAGCGCGCCTACGGCGATAAGGGAAACGATCTCCCACGGTTCGGAAACTCCGAGCGAGATGGTGAGCGCGTCGATATCAAATCCGCCCATCTGGTGAGTCATGTGGCCATCCGCGGTCGCCTGAATGGTGAAGTGCGCTACGGACTGCCCGAGGTCATAACGCGCGTAGGCGTTGTCTCGACCGGACGCGGTGACGGTGTTGGTGACGGTGACGACAAGCGCACTCGCGTCGGGCGCCCAGCCCGCATTGAACCCCGAGAGGTCCTCGGCGATTTTGGCGAATGTCTCGTCGCCGCGATACCCGACGATGAACTGCCACGGCTGAAGGTTGTTCGCCGACGGCGCCCACCGGGCTGCCTCGAAGGCGGGTCCTAGGTCGGCCGCGGTCAGAACCGCGGTCGGATCAAACGAACGGGGGCTCCAGCGGTTCGCCAGGGCGTCATTGATGGGGTACTCGGTGACTGCTCGCTTGCTCATGATGTCCTTTGTGTATTTGGGGTTAGGGGATGTTGCGGGAAACGGTGAGTGAGTCGCCATCGGATGCCACATCAACCACAACCGCATCGCCATCGGAAATGTTCCCGGCAATCAGGGCGGTGGCGAGTCGGTCATCAATTTCGTGTTGCATCAGTCGTCGAAGCGGACGGGCGCCGTAAATCGGGTCGTATCCGCGTTCGGACAACCACAAGCGTGCGCCGGGGGTGACCCCGAGGGTCAGACGGCGGTCGGCCAGACGATTCGAGAGGCGGTCAACGGTGATGTCGACAATGCGTTCGAGGTCATCGCTGGTGAGCGGCGCGAACACGACAATGTCGTCCAGACGATTGACGAATTCGGGTTTGAACGCCTGTCGAACAGTTTCGTTAACCGCGATTTTCTTGTCCTCCCACGACAGTTCGGGGTCAACAAGGAAGTTCGAGCCGAGATTCGACGTGAGAATGAAAATCGTGTTGCGGAAGTCGACGGTGCGACCCTGTCCGTCGGTCAAACGTCCGTCGTCGAACACCTGCAACAACAGGTCGAACACCTCGGGGTGAGCCTTTTCGACCTCGTCGAGCAGAACCACGGAATACGGACGGCGGCGAACGGCTTCGGTCAACTGACCACCCTGTTCGAACCCGACATAACCGGGAGGCGCACCAATCAGTCGCGACACCGAGAACTTCTCGCCGTATTCGCTCATGTCGATGCGGATGAGGGCCTTCTCGTCGTCAAACAGGTAGTCCGCGAGCGCCTTCGCGAGTTCGGTCTTGCCGACACCGGTGGGTCCGAGGAACAGAAATGAGCCGGTCGGACGGTTTGGGTCCGAGACACCGGCGCGACTGCGGCGAACCGCGTCCGACACCGCGCGAACGGCATCCTCTTGGCCGACGAGTCGTTTGGCAAGTTCCTTTTCGAGGCTCAGCAATTTTTCGGTCTCGCCCTGGGTCAGTTTGTCGACCGGGATCCCCGTCCACGCTGCGACAACGGCCGCAATGTCCTCCTCGGTCACACGGTCGTTCACCATCCGGTCGCCGATCTGTTGGCCTGATTCGGCCGCAGCAATCGTCGCCTCGATTCCGGGAATGACCTCGTAGTTGATCTTTGACGCCTTTTCGTAATTACCTTCGCGCATGGCAAGGTCGAGGTCGATTCGCGCGTCGTTGAGTTTCGTCATCAAGTCACCAACGCCCTGCAGCGACGCCTTCTCGGCTTCCCAGCGTTTCTGAAGTTCAGCGAGCGCAACGCGCTTCTCGTCGAGTTCACCGCGCAGTTTCGACAGACGCTCCTTGGAAGCATCGTCCTTTTCTTTCTTGAGGGCGAGCTCTTCGATCGTGAGGCGATCGACGAGTCGTCGCAATTCATCGATTTCGACGGGCGAGGATTCGATTTCCATTTTGAGACGGCTCGCGGCTTCGTCGATGAGGTCGATGGCCTTATCGGGAAGTTGACGAGACGTGATGTATCGATTCGACATTGCAGCGGCCGCAATGAGCGCGCTGTCGGCAATCACGACTCGGTGGTGTGCCTCGTACCGTTCCTTGAGACCGCGCAGAATCGCAATCGTGTCTTCGACGCTGGGTTCGCCGACGTACACCTGTTGGAATCGCCGTTCCAAGGCCGCGTCCTTTTCGATGTTTTCGCGATATTCGTTGAGGGTCGTTGCGCCAATCAATCGAAGTTCGCCCCGTGCGAGCATCGGTTTGAGCATGTTTGCCGCTGCAATTGATCCTTCGCCGCCACCCGCACCCATGAGGTTATGCAGTTCGTCGATGAACGTAATCACACGACCGTCGGACTCGTCGATTTCCTTGAGAACGGCCTTGAGCCGTTCCTCGAATTCCCCACGGTATTTCGCCCCCGCCACGAGTGCGGCCAGGTCGAGAGAGACAATTTGCTTGCCCTTGAGGCTGTCAGGGACATCGCCGGCGATGATGCGCTGTGCGAGTCCCTCGACGACAGCCGTCTTTCCGACGCCCGGTTCACCGATCAGAACGGGGTTGTTCTTGGTTCGACGCGTAAGCACCTGGGTGATTCGACGGATCTCCGCGTCGCGGCCGATCACGGGGTCGAGTTTGCCCGTCTGTGCGATTGCGGTGAGATTTACGCCGTACTGTTCCAGCGCGGATTTCTGTTCCTCCTGTGAGGAAGGGGCACCTTGCATGTTAGCCATGGTTTTCTCCTCGGGTCCTAGCGGTCGCGCCAGGGAAACGGTCGCCAGACGACGACCTGGTTGGATTTTTGTGAGCGGGTACCGGCTCGAAGCGAGACGACCTCGCCGCCCTTGCCGGCAGCGAATACTCGGCTTCCCGGACGCGCGATCATCGCGTCGGCGAGGAGCGATTCGAGTTCGCGAACACGCTGATTCAGGTCGGTAACTGTGTTTTCGAGTTCGAGGATTCGACGAATCCCCTCGAGGTTGAGTCCTTCGTTTGAGAGGCGCTGAACCTCGCGCAACTGGACGATGTCCCGCATCGAATACCGACGGGTCCGGCCCGCGGTCCGCCCGG
>JBIIBI010000073.1:0-4841 GCA_044239485.1 Microbacteriaceae bacterium
CCCGTGTCGTGACGTGAATCACGGTTCCGTCGAACGGTTCGTCCGACACCACGATGTTCGATCCGCCGCCCAGAATTAGCCACGGTTCGCGTGCCGAACTGACGTCACGGAAGGTCTCAATGAGATCTGCACGTGTTGCGGGCTCACGGAAATCCGAGATCGATCCCCCGACACGCAGTGTCGTGAGGTCGCGGAATTCTGCGGTGTTAGTCAAAAACGACCTGAACCTGGGCTTTACCGAGAACGGTTTCGCCGCCGAAGGTCACCGTGAGGTCGAATCGGACGGCGTCATCCATGACGGACCCGACCTTCGTTTCGACCGTGACGTCTGCGCCGTTCTTTGCGTCGACGAGCACGGGACGCGTAAAGCGAACTCCGTAATCGATGACGCGGCCCTTTGTTTCCAGAAACTCGAGCACGGGTTGAATCGCGAGTCCCATCGTCAACATCCCGTGAGCGAGAACTCCCGGAAGTCCAACCGACTGGGCGATGTCGTCGCGATAGTGGATGGGGTTGAAGTCGCCACTCGCGCCCGCATAACGAACGAGCGCTCCGCGGTCGAGGTGGATGGTGTTTGTGGTGACCACGTCACCGACGGTCAGTCCCGATGTCATGCGGATTCGTCTCCTCGGACGACAAGCGTGGAAATCGCGGTGACGACGTGATCGCCCGTCGCATCGGTCATCACGCTTTCAGAGGTGACCATCGAGTGTCCGCCGAGGGTCTTGACGCTCGTCACCGACAACGTCGCCGTAAGTTCGTCACCGGCAACGACGGGACGTGAATAGGTAAATCGCTGGTCGCCATGAACGACCCGCGAGAAATCGATGTTGGCGTCGGGTTCGGCGAGCAACTGCGCGAGCGTGAGTTCTTGAACAACAACGGGAAAGGTCGGCGGTGCGACGACGTCAGCATGGCCGGCCGCGCGCGCAGCGGTGGCGTCCAGATAGATGGGGTTGGTCGCAAAAACGGCTCGTGCGAACTCGCGCACTTTCTCTCGACCCACAACGTACGGGCCGACGGGCGAGAACTCTCGCCCCACCAAATCGGGATTCACGGACATAGCCCCAGTCTACAAACGCGAGCGCTAGACAGGGTCGAGCAGGTGCGGACCGTTCCCGGCCAGTGGCGCGACCTCGTGAACGATGAGTGCGCTTGCAACAGGTCGAGACCGCGCTACGGCGGTGTCGACGAACGACTGGTCCGCCGTCGTCTCGCGGTTCAGCCACCAGTCCCAGTCCTCGGAGGCAAGAACGACGGGAGTTCGATTGTGAAGCCACGCGATCGGCTCGGGCGCCTCCATCGTCAGGATTGTCGCGGTGAGCACCCACTCACTCGACGGGTCCGCCCGCCACCACGAATACAGGGCCGCGAACGCGAGCTCGCCTGCCGGCGAGGTCACCGCGTGCGGCGTCTTGATTTTTCCCTCGGTCAACCACTCGTAATAGGCATCGGCGGGAAGCATCGCGCGTTGATGTCCGACGGAACCGCGAAAGGTGGGTTTCTCGGTCACGGTTTCGCTGCGGGCGTTGAACGTCGGGTATTTGAGGGTGAGACTGTCGGCGTAGGGCGGTACGAGCGACCAGCGCGCGGTCGTCAACAGCCGTGCGCGGTCGTCGCGTTTCTCGACCACAATCGGCACGGACGTCGTCGGGGCGATATTCCACGACGGGCGCATTTCTACGTCGGCGATTTCGTCCGCGTGAAAATAGCGACCGAGGTCTTCGCCGCTGAGTGTCGAGGCGTACCGGCCGCACATCTAAATCTCGCTGTCGACCGCTCCGCGCTGGGCGACGAGCAGACCCCACCAGGTTCCAATCGCAACGTGCTCGGGGTGAGACTGATATGTCGCGAGTGCTTCACGTGACTCGTGAATGGAAATCAGGGCAACATCAAAGTTCGATTCGGCGTCGCGGACATCCGGTGTGAGGGCAACGCTCAGGAGTCCCGGCACAACTCCGACGAGAGCCTGGAGCTCGGTGCCGAAGCGTTCGAGTGCGGCGGCGCGTTCGGCGTCGTCCAGGTCGATGAGTCTCCACATCACAACATGTTGAATCACAGCAATTCCTTTTCTATCGCGGCCCGAAAGTCGTTCGCATCCACACGCCACGTTGCGTGCCGACGACCGTTGACAACGACTACCGGAATGTCGTTCTTCATGGTTTCAAACATCTCGGCGTCATCCAAAATGTTGTGCTCGACGAATTCCGTTTCCGGAAAGTCGTCGAGCACGGAACTTACGATCGCTCGAGCATCGTCACACAGATGGCAACCGGGCTTCCCCATCAATTCGACAGTGACGCGGGCCATCGGAATCGCGGACGACTACTTCTTGTTGCGACGCTGGTGGCGAGTCTTGCGAAGCAACTTGCGGTGCTTTTTTTTCGCCATACGCTTGCGGCGCTTCTTAATAACGGAACCCATAAGACACCTTTACCTGGTCCGACCGATTGGCCGGCAAATGGACAATAACGTCTAGTCTAGCGCGACTTCGGCGGCCACGGGTCCCTGAGGGTCATCTCGCACAGTAGGAGGTTGACGAGATGACCCTTTTCCTCAGATTAAGGCGTTTCGGCAGGAGCCGGCACCGGGCGGCCGCCATCCGGCCCACCCTTGTGTTGACCAGCCTGATCGCCGTTCGGTCCACCCTCGTGTTGACCAGCCTGATCGCCGTGTCCGCCGCCATCGCGGTCACGGTCACGATCGCGTTCTCCGCCGTGTCCGCCTTGAGGTCCGAACTCACCGGAACCATTGGACTGTCCTGCGGCGAAGTCGCCGCCACGGGGACCGTCGGTGACGTGTCCGATCGCGGCACCAGCCGCGAAGGTTGCGCCGAGTGCGAGGACTCCGCCTGCGATCCACCCTGCGGTGACCAGTTTCTTTCGATTGATGGTGACCGTCGGTTCGACGGTGCCTTCTTTCTTAACCATGTGAGACATCCTTTCGGTTCGTGTGTTTCACATGACCACTGTCTCTCGCACATCTTGACGTTCCCTGTGCGCTTCCTGTGCGTCGTCTGAGAATCTAGAGACCGAGTTCGCGGGCCATTTCCTCGGCGCGGGCGAGTGCGGCTTCGGCGGCGGCGCGATAAATCTCGGCGAAGTGAGCGTCGTCGAGCACGGCGATTGCGCGCTCGGTCGTTCCATTCGGGCTCGTCACGCGCCTGCGTAGTTCGGCTGGTCCGAACTCCGACACATCCAGCAGAGCCGTTGCGCCGGCGAACGTCTTCTCGACGAGATGACGGGCATCCTCGTCACTGAATCCAAGCTCGCGGGCCGCGGTCGTCCACTGTTCCATCGCGTGGAAGACATAGGCGGGGCCGGATCCCGAGATGGTGCTCAGAGCGTTGATTCGGTCTTCGGGAAGTTCGAGAACCCACCCGACGAGTTCGAAGACGGCACGAGCACGAGCCATGTGGGCAGCGGTTGCACGAGACCCCGCGGAAACTCCCGTCACTCCTTTGCCGACCAGAGCGGGGGTGTTGGGCATCGAGCGCACGACGGGGTTCGGCACAACCGATTCCATCGTCGCGGTAGTGATTCCCGCTGCAACCGAAACGACGAGAGCGTCGGGGTCGAGGGCATCGGCGATGTCCTCGAGAAGGGCGAGAACACCACCGGGCTTCACCCCGACAATCACGAGAGACGCGCCCTCGACCGCCCACCGGTTCGCACCCGGGTCAGATTCGGTCGACCGCGACTCAACGCCCGGGCGGTTTGCCGTCGACGTTCGAGTGGTGGCGCGCACGGACGCGGCTGGATCCGCGGCGCGCAGGCCGTCGAGAATCGCCCCGCCCATCGACCCCGTCCCGAGGAATGCAAAGGTTTCCGACATGGTGCCAGCGTATTATGGCAACAGGCGCAACAGGCGCCTTCTGAAAGGAAACACCGTGACCAGCGTTCTCCCTCTCATCACCGAATCCTTTGTCCTCATCCACCTCACGGGAATGGCAATTCTCGTCGGAGCGTTCATTCTCCACATGCGCTCGAAGGACAACTTTCCCTTTCGCATCATGGTGTGGGGCGCCTTGATTCAATTGGCCACCGGCACAATCCTCGTCGGACTCGCCTACGCGGGCGACGACGCGCCCGACAACCTCAAGATCACGATCAAGTTTCTGCTTGCAACCGGCGCGTTGATCGCCGCGGTTCTGGGCGCAAAGCGCCAGTCAACCGGCGAAAAGAAACTCCAGCCGTTCTTCCACACCGCGGGGGGCTTCGCGGTCATCAGCCTCGTCATCGCCGTTCTCTGGAACGCCGAACTCTACGTCTAGTCGCGCAGGCGGCCGAAGAACTCGGTCAACAGCGCAGAACACTCGTCGGCACGAACACCGCCGACGACCTCGCCGACTCGAGCAGGAAGAGTGCGGGTCCGCAGCACATCGGTGACGCTGCCGGCCGCCCCCGCTTTGTCGTCCCACGCGCCGAAAATGACCTTTGAGATGCGGGAATTGAGAATCGCGCCCGCGCACATCACACACGGTTCGAGTGTGACGACCAGGGTGTGGTCGGTCAGGTTCCAGTTGCCGGTGGCCGCCGCCGCATCGCGCAACGCAACGACCTCGGCGTGTGCGGTCGGATCCCCTGTCAATTCGCGCTCGTTTCGACCGCGGCCGACGATCGCACCATCCGGCGAAAGCACGACGGCTCCGACGGGCACGTCGTTCGACTCCAACGCGATCCGCGCGAGTCGAAGCGCCTCGTCCATTGCGCCGAAAGCCTCGGTCATCTGCCACTCCATTCGATAGATTGAAGCCTATGCGAGTCATAGTTGCCGATCACCCACTCATTACCCACAAGCTCACGATGCTGCGTGACAAGACCACGCCGTCGTCGACTTTT
>JBIIBI010000074.1:0-4829 GCA_044239485.1 Microbacteriaceae bacterium
GGACTCGTCAACACCTTCAAGAAGGTTCCGTCACCCGGCCTCATCATCGCTTACGCAGTTCTGCAAGGAATCTTCGTCGGAGCGATTTCGATGGTCTTCAACTCGATGTGGGACGGAATCGTCACTCAGGCGGTCATCGGAACGCTCGGCGTCATCGGCGTCACCCTGTTCTTGTTCCTCTCTGGGCGCTTCCGCTCGTCGGCGCGCATGACCAAGGTCGTGACGGTCACCATGGTCGGCTACCTCGTCTACCAGGTCGTCAACATGATCCTCATGGCAACCGGTGTGACCGGTGACGCTCAGTTCGGTTTGAGCTCGGCCAACATCATGGGAATCCCGCTCGGGCTCATCATCGGTGTCGTCGTCGTGTTCCTTGCCGCGTACTCGCTCGTGCTCGACTTCGAATCGATCAAGCTCGGCGCAGAGCGCGGTGTTCCCGCGGTCTACGCATGGCAGGGCGCTTTCGGCATCCTCGTCACCGTCGTCTGGTTGTACCTCGAAATCCTGCGCATGATTGCGATCTTCCGCGGTAACGACTAGTCACCCTTTCACGGAAAAGGCGCCGAGCAATCGGCGCCTTTTTCTTATTCCCACTCGATGGTGCCGGGCGGTTTCGAGGTGATGTCGAGAACGACGCGATTGACGTCCTTGACCTCGTTGGTGATTCGATTCGAAATCTTGGCAAGAACGTCGTACGGCACGCGGGTCCAGTCGGCGGTCATCGCGTCTTCACTCGACACGGGGCGCAAAACGATGGGATGGCCGTAGGTGCGACCGTCGCCCTGAACTCCGACCGAACGGACGTCAGCGAGAAGAACAACGGGACACTGCCAAATGTCGTGGTCGAGCCCAGCGGCGGTGAGTTCCGCGCGCACAATTGCGTCGGCGGAGCGGAGCAGATCGAGGCGGTCCTTCGTGACCTCGCCGACGATTCGAATTCCGAGGCCGGGCCCGGGGAACGGCTGGCGGCCCACGATGAGTTCGGGAAGCCCGAGCTCGCGACCGATGGCGCGCACCTCGTCCTTGAAGAGTTCGCGAAGAGGCTCAACGAGTTCGAACTGAAGATCCTCGGGGAGCCCGCCGACGTTGTGATGCGACTTGATGGTTGCCGTGCCACTGCCACCTCCGCTCTCGACCACGTCTGGATACAGCGTTCCTTGAACGAGGAACCGGACCTTCTTGCCTGCGTTTGCCGCCTCAGCGACGAGGTCTGCCTCGGCGGTCTCGAATGCACGGATGAATTCGCGCCCGATCGTCTTGCGTTTCGTCTCGGGGTCGGTGACGCCCTTCAACTCGGCGAGGAACTTGTCCGCGACATCGATGGTGACGAGTCGAACTCCGGTAGCCGCCACGAAATCGCGCTCGACCTGTTCGCGCTCTCCTTCGCGAAGGAGTCCGTGGTCAACGAAAACACAAATGAGTTGGTCACCGACGGCTTTGTGCACGAGCGCTGCGGCGACCGCTGAATCAACTCCGCCCGACAGCCCACAGATGACGAGATCGTCGCCGACCTGCGCGCGGATTTTCGTGACCTGCTCGTCGATGACATTCCCGCTCGTCCAGTCGGGCGCGATTCCCGCGCCGTTCCAGAGGAAGTTCTCGAGGACACGCTGACCGAAATCGGAGTGCACAACCTCGGGGTGCCACTGCACCCCGAACATTCTCGTCTCGGTGTTTTCGAAGGCGGCAACCGGAGTGGCGTCCGTCGATGCGGTGACCGTGAATCCGGGCGGTGCTGTTTCCACACGATCGCCGTGGCTCATCCAGCAGGTTTGCTCGGCGGGCTGTTCGGCGAAGAGAACGCCGCTCGTCACGCGAGCCTCGGTCGCGCCGTATTCGCGCAAACCCGTGTTCGCCACCCCACCCCCGAGCTGCTGGGCCATGACCTGGAATCCGTAACAGATTCCCAAGACTGGGATTCCGAGCTCGACGATTCCCGGGTCGAGCGACGGCGAACCCGGTTCGTAGACGCTCGACGGACCGCCGGACAGGATGATGGCGAGAGGCTGCTTGTCAGCAACTTCTGCGGCCGTGATGGTGTGCGGCACGATCTCGCTGTACACGTGCGCTTCTCGAACGCGCCGCGCAATCAGTTGCGCATACTGAGCGCCAAAGTCAACGACGAGAACGGGTCGGTGAGTCGTCACCGAGTGGCCTCGTCAACCATGCGACGGACACGGCCTTCCGTGATGAACGAGAGGAAGGGAACGACTCCGCCGAGAGCGAGCATGGGGAAGTAGAGGAGGGGCCATCGCATTGCGGTCCATAGTTGGAACGACGCGAACAGATACACGACGTATAGCCATCCGTGGACAATCAAAATCCATGTCGAAATGTTGATTGCAACGGTCGTGTCCGTCGGCACAAGGGCGAGAAATCCGAACGGGCCACCCGCTTCGATCTCGACGCCGAACGCGTATTTGAGAATCATCTCCGCCGTCAACAGCAGCAGCATTCCACCGGTGATGTAAGCGGCAATTCGAAACGTCTTTTCCGCTTTCAGTGCTTTGTCGCGCGCAATCGCCATGAGTCAATTCTAGGGTTTGACTCCGGCGGCCGCGTCCGCTTCCCGCTCGACGGCGTCCGTGACGAGTCGGTACCAGAAATAGAGAGCGAAGACGGCGAAGAACGCCCATTCGATCGCGTAAAAGATGTTGAGCCAGTTGAGCGCGGCTTGCGGCAACGGCTTGACCGACGCGATGGTCTCTAGCGGGGGCGTCGCCGTGTCCAGGACAAGGAAGGCGTCCCACATCGTGTCGCACTCCCAGCGATTGACAAGGTCAGAGCTCGACACGACGGTCAGACGACCGTTGTCGTAGTCGCCCGTTGACGGGTCATCACTGGGCACGAGTCGTCCGATCAGCGGGGACGGCGAGTCGTCGATCACGATGAAATCGTCGGGGTTCACGCTGGACGCCCACCCGATCGCCACGGGAAGACACGCGCCGTCGGCCGTCCGAGTGTTTGCGACGAGCCACTCGCCCATGTCGCTTCCCTGACGTCGATCGAGAACAACGATCCGATCCTGCGTCCACGTCGCGGTCACCGTGACGCGGCGACCTCCGTCGGCCAACGGCAAACCGGCTCCGGGTTCAAGAACCGACGTGATGGGCACGGGGGTTTCGGTGTCGACCTCGACGATTGTTGCTTCGGCGATAGCGCGTTCTACCTGCCACTGACCCAACGCGGCGAAAACCCCCGCGAGAATCAAACACGCAACGAGCCCAGCGATCCAGCGAGGCTGTCGTGCCATCGCCCACCATGCGCGTGTCATCGGTGTCTACTCACGCGGTCGGGTCGACGACGACTTCAACCCGCTGGAATTCCTTGAGGTCGCTGTAGCCGGTGGTCGCCATCGCTCGGCGCAGTGCCCCGATGAGGTTCGACTGTCCGTTCGCGTGGCGGGACGGCCCGAACAAGACCTCTGCGAGCGGACCGATCTGTCCGACCCAGACACGGTTACCTCGCGGGAGGTCGGCGTGGTACGCCTCTTGACCCCAGTGCCATCCGTTTCCGGGGGTATCCGTCGCCCGAGCGAGAGTCGTCCCGAGCATGACGGCGTCGGCTCCCATGGCAATCGCTTTCACGATGTCACCGGACAATCCCAGTCCGCCATCGGCGATGACGTGGACATAGCGGCCACCCGATTCGTCAAGATAATCACGGCGAGCGCCAGCAACGTCAGCCACCGCGGTAGCCATGGGAACTTCGACTCCCAGTGAGGTTCGCGTGGTGGAGGCCGCGCCTCCACCGAAGCCGACGAGAACACCGGCGGCACCCGTTCGCATCAGGTGAAGTGCCGCCGTGTACGTCGCGGCGCCTCCAACGATGACGGGCACATCAAGTTCGTAAATGAACTGCTTCAGATTGAGCGGTTCGCCCGTCGGCGAGACGTGCTCGGCACTCACGGTGTTACCGCGAATCACAAAGAGGTCGACGCCCGACTTGGTCACAACGTCGTGGAATTCGACGGTTCGTTGCGGGCTCAACGCGCCAGCGACGGGGACGCCGGCATCCCGAATCTCGCCGAGGCGCTGTTCGATGAGTTGCGGCTTGATTGGCTCGGAATACATCTTTTGCATTTCGGCCGTTGCGATATCGATAGGGAGTTCACGGATCTTCTCGATCACGGCCTCGGGGTTGTCGTACCGCGTCCAGAGTCCTTCCAGGTTGAGAACACCGATGCCGCCGAGCTTGCCGATTGTGATGGCGGTGCGCGGAGAGACGACCGAGTCCATCGGCGCTGCGAGGACCGGGATTTCAAACTTGAGCGCATCGATCGACCACGTCGTGCTGACCGCCTCGGGGTCGCGGGTGCGGCGGCTCGGCACCACCGCGATGTCATCGAACGAGAACGCGCGACGAGCGCGCTTGGCACGACCGATTTCGATATCACTCATGATCGTCGCCTATCGCTTGTAGTTCGGGGCTTCGACAATCATCTGAATGTCGTGCGGGTGTGATTCCTTGAGTCCCGCCGGAGTGATGCGCACGAACTTGCCGTTCGCTTTGAGATCCGTGATCGTTCGAGCGCCCGTGTAGAACATCGACTGGCGCAGTCCTCCCAGCAATTGATACATGACCGATGCGAGCGGGCCACGATATGCAACTCGGCCTTCGATGCCCTCGGCGATGAGCTGGTCGTCGCTGGGGACGTCGGCTTGGAAATAACGGTCGCGGGAATACGAGGTCTTGTTTCCGCGCGTCTGCAGTGCTCCGAGCGAACCCATTCCGCGGTACGCCTTGTACTGCTTTCCGTTCTCGAACACCAGGTCGCCAGGGCTTTCGTCCGTTCCGGCCAAGAGCGAGCCGAGCATGACGACCTCGGC
>JBIIBI010000075.1:0-4776 GCA_044239485.1 Microbacteriaceae bacterium
CGGGCTTCGGCCCGCCTTGTCGTATTTTCGCAGTAGAAGGGGGGTGACACATGGTCTCGTTCATCGATGAAGTGACCGTGCACCTCAAGGCCGGGCACGGCGGCAACGGTTGCGTCTCGGTCAAGCGTGAAAAGTTCAAGCCCCTCGCCGGTCCTGACGGCGGAAACGGCGGAAACGGCGGAGACATCATTCTTGTGTCCGATTCCCAGGTGACGACCCTCCTCGACTTCCACTATCGACCGCACCGCTCAAGCGAAAACGGCGGTTTCGGCATGGGCGACCACCGCAGCGGACACAAGGGCGAATCGCTAACGCTGCCCGTCCCCGTCGGAACGGTCATCAAGGACGTCGACGGCGAGGTGCTCATTGACCTCGACAAACCGGACATGGAATACGTTGTCGCTCCGGGTGGTCAAGGCGGTCTGGGCAACTCGGCCCTCGCGTCGCTCAAACGCAAGGCTCCCGGTTTCGCACTTCTCGGCACTCTGGGGTGGGACGGCGACATCGTTCTCGAACTCAAGACCGTCGCCGACGTCGCCCTGGTCGGTTACCCGTCCGCGGGAAAGTCCTCGCTGATCGCCTCGGTGTCGGCGGCCAAACCGAAAATCGCGGATTACCCCTTCACGACACTGCACCCGAATCTCGGTGTCGTCGACGTCGAACAGTACCGTTACACAATCGCGGATGTCCCGGGGCTCATCGCCGGTGCGTCCGAGGGCAAGGGGCTCGGACTAGATTTTCTTCGCCACGTCGAGCGCTGCCGCGTTCTCATTCACGTGATTGACTGCGCGACCCTCGAGCCGGCGCGCGATCCGATGAGTGACTTCGACATCATTCGCGCGGAACTTGCGGCCTACCCGGTTCCCGACGGTTCGGTTCCGCTCATCGAGCGCCCCCAGCTCATCGTGCTCAACAAGATTGATGTTCCCGAAGCGGCCGACCTCGCCGAGCTTGTCCGTTCTGATTTCGAGGCTCTCGGATACGAGGTGTTTGCCGTGTCGGCCGCAACGCGAGCGGGTCTGCGTGACCTCACACTTCGAATCGGCCAGATGGTCGGAGCCGATCGTGCCGAGCGACTCGCGGCGGAAGAATCGCGCCAGCGGATCATCATCCGCCCACGCGCGGTCGACGAGAAGCAACTGACCGTCCTCGTCGAGCACCGAGGCGACGACGTGACCTATCGAGTTCGCGGACCAAAGCCTGAGCGCTGGGTCCAACAGACAGACTTTAACAACGAGGAAGCCGTCGGGTATCTCAGCGACCGTCTCGCCAAGATCGACCTCGACGACCACCTCTACAAGGCCGGTGCGGTTCCGGGGGCTACCGTCTATATTGGCGACGGAGACCGTTTTGTGTTTGATTGGGAACCGACGATGACGAGTGCCGCCGAGATGATGGTCAGCCCGCGTGGAACCGACGCTCGACTGCACGAGAGCGATCGGGCCACGACGTCCGACCGCCGAAAGTCGTACAAGGAACGCATGGACGCGAAGGCCGCCGCTCGGGCCGAGTTGGAACGAGAACGTGAAGCAGGGATTTGGTCGGAAGAGGGCGATGGTGGAAAAGCGGAGTGAGGTGACCGCGGCGACGCGAATCGTCGTGAAGGTCGGGTCATCGTCGATTAGCGGTGACAACGTTCACCAATTGGCAACAATCGTCGATGCACTGGCCGACGCACACTCGCGAAACGTCGACGTCGTTCTCGTTTCGAGTGGTGCGATTGCTACGGCCCTTCCGCACTTCGGACTAACCGCCCGCCCCGCGAACGACCTCGTCACGGAACAGGCCGCCGCAGCGGTCGGTCAGACGATGCTCATGGTTCGTTATCAAGACAGCCTCAACCGTTTTGGGATCGTTGCGGCACAGGTGTTGCTGACATCGGGCGACCTCGAATCCGACGCAACGCGCGAGAACGCAAAGGCCGCAATCGACAAACTCTTGGAACTCACGTTCCTCCCGATTGTCAACGAGAACGACACCGTCGCAACCCACGAAATCCGTTTCGGCGATAACGACCGGCTCGCCGCCCTGGTCGCTGAACTCGTCAGTGCCGACCTTTTGGTGTTGCTGAGTGATGTGGACGCGCTGTATTCGCGCCCGCCAGGAGAGCCCGGAGCCGAAAAAATCGAGTTCGTCACCCACGGAGACGACCTGTCCGGAATCGAAATCGGATCAATCGGTTCCGCGGGTGTCGGCACGGGTGGAGCAGAAACCAAAATCGCGGCGGCAATGCACGCCACCAATGCGGGTATCCCGGTGATACTCACCTCTGCGGCCAACATCGGGCCGGCCCTGTCGGGTGATTCGGTCGGCACATGGTTTGAGGCTTCGTCTCGATAGCGTCGGGAACCTAAACTGTCAACCATGACCGACGCGTTCCAGCAAATCCTCGATGATGCTCGTGCAGCATCCGTTGTTCTTGCGCAAACCCCGACGACGGTTAAGAATCAGGCGCTGTTGGCCATCGCGACCGCGCTCGAAGATAACTCTGATCGCATTGTGACCGCAAACGCCCACGACCTCAATCTTTCCCGAAGCGACGGGATGGCCGAGGGGCTACTCGACCGCCTGGCTCTTTCGCCCGCGCGCGTCACGGGGCTCGCCCTCGCCGTGCGTGACATCGCGGCGCTGCCAGACCCCATCGGTGATGTACTTCGTGGAAGCACACTGCCGAACGGACTGCAGCTCACTCAGGTTCGCGTTCCGTTTGGTGTGGTCGGCGCGATTTATGAGGCGCGACCGAACGTGACGGTCGATCTCGCCGCAATTTTGCTCAAGAGTGGCAATGTCGCAATCCTGCGAGGTGGAAGCGCCGCGGAAAACACGAACACGGTCCTGGTTGATGTGATCGGCACTGCGCTCGAGAACTGCGGTTTGCCGCGAACAGCGGTTCAGACAATCGACCCGTTTGGTCGTGACGGCGCGAACCGCCTGATGAACGCACGAGGTTTTGTCGATGTGCTCGTTCCGCGCGGCAGTGCCTCACTCATCAGCGCCGTTGTCAACGATTCGAGTGTTCCCGTGATCGAAACTGGCTCCGGCGTTGTCCACATTTTCCTTGATGCGAGTGCGGAACTCGAAATGGCGAGCGACATCGTTCACAACGCCAAAACACAGCGGGTCGGCGTGTGCAACGCGCTTGAAACGTTGCTCGTTCACCGGGATGCGGCGGCACGGCTAATCCCCGAAGTACTCGCGCGGCTGGTCGAGTCGGGGGTCACAATCCACGCCGATGAAGCAACGCGTGAGATTTTCCCGCGCGCCGACGTGGCGACCGCCGACGACTGGGGACACGAATATCTGTCGCTCGACCTCGCGGTGAAGATTGTCGATTCTCTCGAGGACGCCATAGAACACATCGGTCTGCATTCAACTCATCACACGGACGCGATCATTACGAATGACATGGCGAATGCGGAAAAGTTCTTGGCCGAGGTCGACTCTGCGGTTGTGATGGTCAACGCCTCGACGCGGTTCACGGACGGGGGCGAATTCGGCTTTGGCGCCGAAGTAGGAATCTCGACTCAGAAACTCCATGCCCGCGGACCGATGGGGCTGAGCGAATTGACGAGCACGAAGTGGATTGTGCGCGGAAATGGGCAGTGGCGCGAGTAATCTTGTCATAACAGCTTTTTGAGGGAGAACAACGTGAACATTGTCATCCGCGCCACGGAAGAACTTGCGCCGCTCGTCTTTCCGGCCATCGTCTGGGCCGGCATCTTTGCCCTTGGGTTCATCGCTCTTGCGGTCGTTGTTCTCGCGAACCGCGACGTTGCGCACCGTAACCCGCGTCGCGGCTCGAGCGAATCCTCACACCACTAGGTCTCACGTGTCCGTCGAACGCACCCGCCGACGAATCGGCGTCATGGGTGGGACGTTCGACCCCATTCACAACGGGCACCTTGTTGCCGCGAGTGAGGTGGCAACTCACTTCGAGCTGGACGAGGTCATTTTCGTTCCGACCGGAGAGCAGTCCCACAAACAGAACGTGACAGTGGGGGAGCATCGGTACCTGATGGCGGTGATTGCGACGGCGGCGAACCCCCGCTTCACTGTTTCGCGGGTCGATATCGATCGCGAAGGACCGACGTACACAATTGACACTTTGCGAGACCTACGACACGACTATCCAGATTCCGACCTGTACTTTATCTCGGGGGCCGACGCCATCGAGCAGATTCTCGAATGGAAAGACATCGACGACGCCTGGGGGCTTGCGAACTTCGTCGCGGTCACTCGACCCGGGCACACGCTTTCCGTTTCCGGACTACCCGTCGAGAAAGTGAGCCAACTCGAGATTCCTGCGCTGGCCATCTCCTCGACTGATTGTCGCTCGCGAGTCCGCGCTGGGGCGCCCGTGTGGTACCTCGTGCCCGACGGCGTCGTTCAGTACATTGCAAAGCATGCGTTGTATCGTGGACAGACATGACGGACAACTTCACTGCACTACCTAGTCGACGCGCGCAGCGCGAGGCTCGCGCAGTGGCGGAAGGTCCGGCAGATGGTTCGATGGTCGCTCCGTCCACGATTGTTCCAGTCCGACCAGCAGAAGAATTGCCATCGCGACGGTCTCGGCGGCAACCATCCAGCGGGCTTCCGCACGACTACGGCTATGACGATTTTGGTAGCGAGTGGATTACCCCATCGTCACCCGTGGGGCAACCCAATGCGGCTGTCACGACGCTCCACGTCGAACGGTTTCCGACCGGCGAAATCTCTGGACCCATCGACAACACCGGTGAAATCATCCTCACTGGCCCGATTGTCGTCGCCGGC
>JBIIBI010000076.1:0-4754 GCA_044239485.1 Microbacteriaceae bacterium
CGCGCTGGCAACACTCGCCGGAGTCAGCGATGTCGGACGCAAGAGCGCTAGTTGGGTCGTCGTAAACGCGTCCCTCAAGATTCTCGGCCCCGCACCGGCGTCATGGCCAGCTGCCGCAAAAAAGCCTTTGGCGAAGAAGCCGGCAGCCAAGAAACCGGCGGCGCGCAAGCCCAAACCGTCAGCTTAAACAGAGAAAAGCCCCGATCGCTCGGGGCTTTTCCGTCTGGCGGTGCCGGTGGGATTTGAACCCACGGTGGACTTGCACCCACACATGTTTTCGAGACATGCTCCTTCGGCCGCTCGGACACGGCACCGTGGGAAATCTTACACGCGAAACAAGGTGTGAGAAAAACGGGTTGGGGTCGGTCCTCTCGCCTAATCTGGAACCATGGCCCGCGTGACGACTCCTTACAAGTGCGTCGAATGTGGGTGGACGACCAACAAGTGGGTCGGCCGCTGTGGCGAGTGTCAGCAGTGGGACACCGTTCGCGAATTTGGCACTGAATCCCTCGGCGGTCGAACCGTCGCGACTCGTGTACCAACGAACCGCGCGGCCGTGCCAATCACCCAGATCACCGTGTCCGATGCCGAGCATCGACCGACCGGAATCGCTGAATTCGATCGCGTTCTCGGTGGCGGAATCGTCCCCGGCGCCGCAATCCTTTTGTCGGGCGAGCCAGGGGTCGGCAAGTCAACGCTTCTTCTGGATGTCGCGGGGCGGGTTGCGATGCGCGGAGACACCGTCCTCTATGTCAGCGCCGAGGAATCCGTCGGTCAGGTGCGGCTTCGCGCCGAGCGCACAGGGACCCTCGTCGACACGCTTTTTCTTGCGGCCGAAACCAACCTCGGAACAGTCCTCGGCCACATCGACGAGGTCAAGCCGTCTCTCGTCATCATCGACTCGGTTCAGACCGTGTCGTCGGAAACCGTTGATGGCCTGGCAGGTGGCGTCGCCCAGGTGCGCGAAGTTGCCGCGACCGTGGTGCGCATCGCCAAAGAGCGCGGAATCCCCGTCATCCTCGTCGGTCACGTCACCAAAGACGGAACAATCGCGGGGCCCAGGCTTCTGGAACACCTCGTCGACGTCGTCATGCACTTCGAGGGCGACCGCCAAACCGCACTCCGCTTTGTCCGCACGCTCAAGAACCGATTCGGTCCGACCGACGAGGTCGGCTGTTTCGAGATGGTCGGAAGTGGCATCGAGCAGGTCCCGGACCCATCTGCGCTGTTCCGATCGAACACGACGACACCCGTGAGCGGCACCTGCACAACCATCACGATGGAGGGCCGGCGTGCGCTTCCGGTTGAAATCCAAGCACTCATCGTTCCCTCGAGCGCCCCACAGCCGAGGCGGGTGACCAACGGCGTCGATTCATCTCGTGTCGCGATGCTGCTCGCGGTTCTCGAGCGCCGGGCCAAACTTCCGTTCCAATCCGCCGACGTTTATGTCTCGACGGTCGGCGGAATTCGCGTCACCGAACCCGGCGCTGACCTCGCCATCGCACTAGCCCTCGCCAGCGCGGCGAAAGACATTACCCTTTCGCCCACGCTCGTGGCGACGGGCGAGATCAGTCTCGCCGGCGACATCCGTGCCGTAACCGCCCACCAACTGCGTTCCGCCGAAGCGACCCGATTGGGGTTCACCGAGGTCATCGATCACTCGGTGAACACCCTCGCCGACGCTATTCGTCGTGCTCTCCGTTGATGTCGTCGAGCAAGTCGTTCGGGGTTTTCAGGGGTTGGCGTGGAATGTCGGGTGACGACTCTGCCGCTGGAACAAGGTCGCGCGAGCGCTCGGTTGCCAGTTCGGCGTTCCCGGCCTGAAGCAACATCGCGACGCTCGCCGACAGCATGTGTTCCCAGTTGGGGGTTCGGCCGTTCCGCTTTTCTTCGATCTGCGAGGTAATCCAGTACGCCTCAGCAATCATCGCAAGATTCGCCCACGTGCGGTCAAGATTCATGATGACCGTCACCGACTGTTCGGCCTCATCGATTTCACCGAATAGCAGCAGGGCGGCCGAGTGAACGAGCGCGAATCGTTGCCACGCGAAGCTATCATCGCCAAAGGTCGCAATCGACATCGTTGACAACAGGGACAGCGCTTCGTCGGGTCGATCGAGTTCAATCACGATGCTCGCGAGACGAACGCGGGCTTCGTTGATGATGTCGAGGTCATCGAACTTTTCAGCCACCTCGATGACGGCGCGCAGAAGCTTCTCGGCACCGACCAGGTCGCCGGTTTCCGCCATGATGACCGCCGCGTTGATGTCAACGACGTTGACGAAATGGCGACGCCCGTCGTTTGCGGCCAACGCGCGTGCCTTCTTGTGAAACGCTGCTGCCTCTGCGGGATCCCACGACAGTTCGGCACGGAGAAGCGAGATGCTCGCTCGAACTTCGATGTCCCACGGATTGAGCGACTTGTCTAGTGCGACCAAGATTTGCTCGGCCCGCACAGCATTGCCGTTGCGGCCGTGTGCGGCGGCGAGCGCCATCCGGGCCTTCTTGCCGTATGTTTCGTCCTCGATGGCTTCGAACGTCGCGACGGCGTCTTCAAGCGTCACGACGGCAGCCGGAAAGTCCGCGGCTTGAAGGTAGATGCGTCCAAGGTTCAATTGGACCTGGGCGGCAAGCGGGACGACAGCCTCGACGCGGGCGTATTCAAGAGTGGCCAGCATGAGGTCACGTGCGACGGTGAATTCGCGGAGAAGAGCGTGAATTCGCGCTCGCTGAATAGCGTCGTTACAGGCCAAGTATGACTCGCCGCATTCACGCGAATAGCCCTCTGCGATGCGGAACGCCTCGATCGCCTCGAGCGCCCTGCGCTGATCTTTCAAGGCAAATGCCTTCGACCGGAACAAGAGCGCGAGATCTTCGGCCTCGAGATCAGCGAGTCCTCGTGCTTCGAGCCGATCGAAGATTTCGAAGACCTTGTCCCAGTTCTTCAGTTCACGGTGGCACCGCGTCATGTTCACCATCGTGAAGTACTTTTCACGTGTGTACCCCAGTGATTCGCAGAGTTCGAGCGACTTGTCGAAGAGCGCCAGGGCGTCCTCGTGCTTACTCGCGTTGTGTGCTCGTTGACCAAGCATGAAATAGATCTCTTGGCGGCGCGCATCGACGGCGTCACCCAGTTCTTCCCAGAGTTCCTTGTCCGTCGGTTCGTTGTTTTCCCATGGGTTACTCATTGCCGGCCTCCTGTGTCGATTCTTCTGGGGTGGTTTCGGCAGGGACGAGTGGACGTGTCTCGACCTGCCTGTCGATAGATGCCCACGTGAACTGGGGCAGAGGGAGGCGGGTGAGGCCGATGGAAAAACGCATATTGCTCCTCTCAAAGGGTCGACTGTTCGAGCCGTCGTTGAAGCTGACGGAACGATTCCGCGGCGGTGCGGGAACGTCAGTCTGCCACCGAGGTGGGACACGGAACGTGTGCGACGCGCCGTGAATCTGACATTTATTCGAACGTTTCCGTCGGCTCACATATTCCCGTCGACGACGGGACGTCGCCTAGTAGTTTTCGGCGTACGCTTCGACGACGTTGGAGTGATCCGACTTGCCGTGGTTGTTCACCGCGACGACAAAATAATCGGACAGTGGGTACGAGCCGGACCGAACTCGGGTCGACACTGTTGCCTCGAGCGAACCGTTCGTGACGCTACCCATCAACTGCGGGCTCTTCCCTGGCCGCTCGCGGTAGATCCGATATTCGGTGATGGCACTTCCGTGTACCGAAATCGGTTCTTCCCAGTAGAAGGTGATTTCCGCATCGCCCGTGTAGTAGACATCGAAGTTCGACGGTGCGTCGGGGACAGCCAGTCCACGGTCGAGAAGCGGGCCCGATCCATCCGCCCACAGATATGGCCCGAGGTTCTTGTTGACCGCGTTCACCGCGGCGACTCGCCACACAGCGCTTTGGGCGACCTTTTTGCTCATCGAGCGCGCCTTCGAATTTGTTGCCGTTGCGAGGCTCCAGTTTTCCCCCTCGTCGAGCGAATACTCGACCCGGAAGCCACTCACCGGCATCGCGAGCGACTGGTCGCGGCGCGGAGTCCACGACACGGTGTGTTTGCGTGTTCGCGTCGAATACTTCACCGCAACTGCGGGCACTTCGGGAATCATCCAGTCGACATAGGACGTCACTCGGGACGCGAAACCGGGGAGGCCAGCGTCCGCGCAGCCGTCGCCCCACGAGGTCACTCCGATCAGGGTGGGTTCGGTCGAACCGTTCCCGTCACTGTCCAGGCCCAGCGAAACGTAGGGTCCGCCCGAATCGCCCTGACACGTGTCGCGCCCGCCTTCCGTGACACCAACACAGATTTCGTATCGGTAATTCCAGGCAGAGTTTGCATACGATCCACAACCGCTGGATAGTGGCGCTGCGAGGACGTCAAGGGTCGCTTTTTGCAGGATCGTGGGGTGATTCCCTCCCTGATAAGCGATGTTCTCACCCCACCCCGAAACGAGGATGTCGGAGTCGAGGGCGGGAATCACGTCACCGTCGAGAGCGAGCGGAAGAGCCACGGGTTCGATCGCGTCAGTGAAGGTGAATTGGTCCGAGATCTGAACAAGAGCAATGTCGTTGATTCCTCTTTCATAGCTCGGGTACAAGATGATTCGGTCAACCCGGTGTTCGTTCGTTCCGCGAGGAACTTCGAGGTCGTCAACACCGGCCGCAATTCTCAGGTCGCGAGAATCCATCGTTTCAACGCTGTCTTGCCCCACGTCCACACAGTGCGCCGCGGTGACGACCCACC
>JBIIBI010000077.1:0-4742 GCA_044239485.1 Microbacteriaceae bacterium
CGGCGGCAACGGCGGTTGTGAATAGGTTCCCAATGTATCATTCCTCAAGTTTTTCCGAAGTTTTCTCAGGTTCGGCTTGTCGACGTGCACGACAAATTGATTTCCGACCATCCCCGCGCCAGTGAAAGGCAACGTGAAGAACTTTACTGACTCACTAGAAATCCCCGCGAGTTGAGCTCCGAGTGTCACGATGAATCCCGAATTGAGTCCCTTGTCGACCAACATCGACTTGCCGATTGACCGGGATAACTTCGCCAGTTTGTTGGGGTTCGCGAGAACGTCGATGCTGAGCACCTTCTCGATGAACCCCCTGATGAAGCGTTGTTGGTTCTGGATTCGCGACACGTCACCCTCTGAGAATGCATGACGCTCGCGGACGAACATCAGTGCGCGATCGCCCTCCAAGACGAGTGGCCCTTTCTGGAAATGCTCAAGGCGTCCGTCGAACACGTCGAATGAAACGGGGTTGTCGACGGGTACGCCGCCGATGACGGTGGTCGCCGTCTTGACACCCGTGAAGTCGATGAGCGCGACGTGATCGACCTGGGCATCGAGAAGGTCTTCAATCGTGCTGACCGCGAGCTTGACCCCGCCATACGACAGCGCCCAATTGATTTTCCCTGTACCGTACCCGTCAATCGGAACCCACGAGTCACGGGGAATCGAAATCACCTGAACGGATTTGCGGTCACCGGCGATGTGTAGAAACAAAATCGTGTCCGACCGAGACCCGGTTGCGTCGAGATTTGTGCCCAACGAACCCCTCGTGTCGGTTCCCATGAGCAACAGATTGAGGGCGCCAAAATCCGTCGGTTCGGGCCGTAAAGTTGGCGCCACAAATGGCTCGTCGACGACGTTGACGCTCGCGTCGAACTGTGCCGCAATGTAGGCGCCGTAGCCAGCTAGTCCGACGCCCACGACGAGGACCGCGGACACCACATACAGCGCAACACGGATGGCAATTTTGTGTACGCGTTGCCGGCTGCGCTTGCGCGCGACGTCGCGACGTGTCATCGGAAGATTGCCAGCCATGTCTCAAACCTATTACTCCCTGCCCCCAAAAAACGCTTTAGAAGAGGGACCGTGCTAACCTTGTGTCTGGCGGGCTCGGGAGTTTCCGAGCATTATTCGGAGGTTTCTCGATGCGGAAAACGTGGCGAATCGCTCAGATGTTGGCGGTCCAAGACCTCAAATTGTCCTATCGGCGCTCGACTCTTGGGCCGTTCTGGCTGACGATTTCCAGCGCGGTCCAAATCGCGACAATCGGAATCGTCTTTTCCACCATCTTCAAATCAGACATTTCGGTCTATGTCCCCTATCTTGCGACCAGCCTGTTGATCTTCACGTTCATCACCGGGTTCCTCAATGAGAGCAACATGAGCTTCATCCAGGCCGAAGGCATCATCCGGCAAATGCATTTTGATCCGTCGATGTACATCGGACGAACGTTGATTCGAAACATCCTTGGCTTTGCCCACAACCTCGTGATTCTGCCCGTTGTTTTCCTCGTTCTCGGGATGCCGTGGTCTCTTGGGATGCTGATGGCGATTCCCGGCTTCCTACTCGTTCTCGTCAACCTCTGGTGGCTTGGGCATCTGTTCGCTCTGATCTCGCTTCGCTTTCGTGACTTCCCGCCCATCTTCGGTTCCATCATCACCGTGGCTTTTTACTCGACGCCGGTCATGTGGGGAAGCGATCAGGTTCCTGGCGGCGAATCAAACCTTTTGATATCAGCGAATCCTTTCTTCCACCTGCTCAGCATTGTTCGTTCGCCGCTGTTGGGTGAAATGGCCAGTGACGCGTCGTGGTTCTTTTCCGCGACGATGGCGACGATAGGCACCGCCGTCGTCTTCGTTTTGTACCGGCGCTACCAACACAAGATTGCGTTCTGGATCTAACTCATGACACACATCACACTCGACAAGGCCTGCCTGGACTTCCCCGTCTACAACGCCGATGCGCGGTCGTTGAAGTCTTCCTTGGTCAACGTCGCAACTGGCGGACAGCTTCGTGCGGGTAACAAGGGTGGCGTCACCGTTCGCGCCTTAGATGACATCAGCCTGTCGATCGGACCGGGTGAGCGAGTCGGAATTGTGGGGCACAACGGCTCGGGAAAGTCCTCTTTGTTGCGAGTGCTCAACGGCGTGTATCAACCGTCGTCCGGGACAATCAGTGTTGCTGGCGAGATTGGGTCGCTCATCGACATCAACATCGGAATCAACCCAGAGGCCACAGGACTGGAGAACATCACCACGTGCGCAGCGCTGATGGGAATTCCGAAAGACACCGTCGTCGAAAAGTTACCCGACATCATCGATTTCTCAGAGCTCGGAAATTACATCTCGATGCCCGTCCGAACCTATTCCTCGGGGATGCAGATGCGCCTCATGTTTTCGATCGCCACAACGATGAAACCGCAGATTCTCCTTATGGACGAGTGGCTATCGGTCGGCGACGAGAGTTTTGTCAAAAAAGCCGAGGAACGCCTGGGGAAACTTGTGTCCGAAACCGACATTCTCGTTTTTGCGAGCCATTCACGAGAAACAATCACCTCGACGTGCAATCGCCTGATCTGGCTCGAACACGGACGCATCAAGGCCGACGGCGACGTCAGGACGGTTGCCGACGCGTATTTTGGGCCGGAAAACTCGCTCTAGAACTTCGTGACCGACAGCAGGTCACCGCGGCGCGCATGCACTGTCGGCTGTTACCGCGCGGAGAATTTGTTGCGAACGAAACGCGCGAACTTGCGGAAGAGCGGCTGGGATGATCGTTCCACCACCACAAACAGATGGTCAATGCGCTCATTAATTTCCGCGATTGACTGAGACAACGACGCGGACATCTCGGCAACATTCTGGGTGCGCGCGAGTTCCATTCTCGTCTCGGCCAAGATTCTGCCGAGCTCTTCGACTTGCCAGTCACGTTCTCCCAGCGATGAGGTGGACTCAGCGTGCTGTTTCTTGAGCGTGGAAATCCGGCCCGCGAGGTCTGAAACCATCGCGCGCAATTCGACGATGTCGGGTCCGCCGTCGTCCGAGGGGTACTCGCGCGCGAGATCGGCGCGAACCGTGCCTTTCCAGGCGTCGATAAAGGTATCGCGGGTGATGCGTGCAGGCAGGTGAGGGCTCAGTTGAGACCACAGGTAGTCAACGTCCCGCGCGAATTCCGGAAAGTTGAGTAAAACAATCGGGATCTTTTTCGCGGTCGCGACCTCGATAAGCGTCCACAACCCATTTGACAAGACGCCGCCGATTTCCCGCGCGTTCGTCGCACTAATGGCCCCACCGGGCACTCTGCCCCACGTGTCCCAATTCCAATGGTCTAGTTCCGGGTTGTCGACAAGTCGCGAGACCCGTTCGTTCTTGCTGCGACTGATGCTGGCGTCGCGGAGGCTTCGAATGGGAATAATCAGCGCGCGATATTCACTCCAGGCCTCATCCGAAAGGCTTTCGGCATACTCGTAAAGCCACGGGTCTTTGTCGACGTCAAACGGGCTGCCGATACCGATTCGGGATTCCCGTCCGGCGTTGACCTCGTCATGTTCCGTTTCACTGCCGGGGGTATTTAACCCGGCGGCGTTCAGGATTTTCACTAGCAACGATGTCCCGGATCGCCCCGGTCCGGCAATCGCGATTTTCGTCGGCGCCACATCGTCTTTTGACACGGTCTTATTCTACGACCAGAGGTTCAACCGCGTTCCTGAATGTTTCTTCAGCACCCGGTGCAATTCTCCTTGACGTGCGAGCGGTTCGACAACGTTGTGGTCGGCTCCATTCACGACAACGACCTTGGCTCGCGGCAACCTGCGGCGGGCCTCCGCCGCGGTCTCGATGTCTCTGGCATGCTCGCCGCCGGCGAACAACGTCAAACCCCGTCCTCGGTCGCGCATCGGCTCCGACGAGCGTCCGATGTCGCCCGTCAACGGGAACCGGGCGATTTCGTCGTCAGAGACTCGGGGTAAACCGAAAAGTAAACGGCGGCGCGCGCCAAGAGCGTGACCAGCGCGCGAAGCCGGAAGTGACCCCCCGCTCGAACCCATGACCGTGTCGATGGTTAGACCTTCGGCCTCGGCGAAATCGCGAATCCACTCCACCGTTGACGAGAAATCGTTGCTCAATCCAGGGAGTCCCGCCACATAAAACTCCCAGCCTCCGCGAAGCATGAGCACGTAGGCGGGCCGTCGAGGCAAGTGCGCAAGAAAAACCCAGGATGGCACCATCATGCGATTAAGGCCACCCGTGAAAAGCACGACGAGCCGCCGGGGTGTTCTCGGACTAAACCCTTTGCTCCGAAATAGGGTTGCGGATGGTCGGTTCCAGACCCGGACAAAGTCGTGGGAGTAGGAGAATCCCGTGACCGACGACAATTCTGCAAATTGGGTTCGCCACTCGGCTTCACGCGAAAACCAGACGTTTGTTTCAGGGTTTGCGCGGGCCTCCATGTCTGAGTTGAAGGTGCGTGCCTCGGCCGGGGTAATGATGTTCTCGAACGCAATAATCGATTGGTTGAGCTGGTTTACCGTTTTCGCCGAAGACCACAGGCGACGGAGAACGTCGTTAGCGGCCAACGTGATTGGCCAATTCTCTCTCAATTTCACTGAGTGACGTAAAGGACATCAAGTCCTCGGGTGTGATGCTCCAACCGAAGCGATTCTCGAGTTCGATACAAAACTGCATCGCCGTGAGGCTATCGATGCTCAGGGATGACAAAGGGACATCATCGTGATCCGAGAAAACGTT
>JBIIBI010000078.1:0-4741 GCA_044239485.1 Microbacteriaceae bacterium
GTTACGTCCGTAGCGTTCGATGAGGTTCACGGCCATGTTGTAGGTCGGCACGAAACTCGAATACAACGGGTATGAGCGACGCGATGCGAGCATTCCCAGCGCGTGAGGGTTCATGCCATCGCGCCAGACGATGACCGAGTGACCTTCGACGTCGATACCGCGGCGCCCGGCTCGGCCCGTCAGTTGGGTGTACTCACCCGGAGTGATGGCAACGCGCGATTCACCGTTGTACTTGTCCAGCTTCTCGAGAACGACACTTCGAGCCGGCATGTTGATTCCCAGCGCGAGCGTCTCGGTCGCGAACACCAGTTTGACGAGCTTGCGACGAAACAAGTGTTCGACGATTTCCTTGAAGACGGGTATCAGCCCGGCGTGGTGCGAGGCAACTCCCGCCATGAGCGAGTCCTCCCACTCGTGAAAACCGAGGGACGACAGGTCGTCGCCGGACAGATGCGCGGTGCGATTCTCGATCACCGACCGAATCTCGTCTCGTTCTTCGACGGTGGTCAACACCTCGCCCGAGAACAACACGTCGCGGACGGCGTTGTCGCAACCCTTTCTCGAGAAGATGAAGAAAATCGCGGGAAGCATCGTGTGGTCGTCTAAAACCGACGCGATGTCGACCGGAGCCGAGCGGCGCTCTCGGGCATCCCCCGGTCGCGCGCGGTTTCGGGGGAACGATCGACGTCCGTGGCCGCCACTGTTGTTTCCGCCGAACCGCTGTTGACCTCGACCGAGGCCCTGCACGTCCCGATGGATTCGCGGTGGGTTCTGGAATTCGCCACCGGGTTCGAACAACTCGTAAAGCTCCCCGCGCGCATACACGTGCTGGAACAACGGAACGGGTCGGTCCTCCGAGACGATGATGTCGGTGTGTCCGCGAACAGCGGCCAACCACTCGCCGAATTCCTCGGCGTTCGACACGGTCGCCGAGAGCGAAACGATCGAGACGTCTTGGGGCAGGTGAAGGATGACTTCTTCCCAGACGGGTCCGCGAAACTTGTCGGCCAGATAGTGCACTTCGTCCATCACGACGAATCGAAGATCTTTCAACAGGTCGCTCTGGGCGTACAGCATGTTGCGCAGCACTTCGGTCGTCATGATGACAATCCGCGCGGTCGGGTTGATGCTCGTGTCGCCCGTCAGCAGTCCGACCTCGTCAACGCCATAGATGGCTTGCAGGTCCTGGAACTTCTGGTTCGACAGCGCCTTCATCGGCGTCGTGTAGAACGTTTTGTCGGTCATGGTCTGTTGCGACAGATACACCGCATAGTCGGCGATGATCGTCTTACCAGCGCCGGTTGGCGCGGCGACGAGCACTCCCCTCCCCTTGTCGAGCGACTGACACGCCTTGAGTTGGAAGGGATCGAGTGGGAACGGTTGCGAGCGTCGGAATTCGTCGAGAGTGACGCCCATCAGGCGACGGCCTTGGCCAGTTTTCGGGCGACGCGACGGTCATGAATCCACGCGATGAAGGCGGCGAGGAAGTACAAACCCAACATCGGTATTGCAAGAAGGAACATCGAGACGACGTCGGCGGCAGGGGTTGCCAGCGCCGTGAACGCTGTGATGCCGACGACGGCCCACCGCCAACCCTTGATGATCGATTTAGCCGAAAGCACTCCCGTGAAGTTGAGCAGAACGAGGAATACGGGAAGAACGAAACCGATTCCGATGGCGATCACAAACTTGATCGAGAAGTCGAGGTAGTACTTGGCGGTCAACAGTGTGGTGGACCCGTCCGGTGCAAAGCTCGTCATCAATTCGACGACGTGGGGAAACAGCCACCAGCCCGTGCCACAGCCCGCGAGGAACAGTGGAATTGCGGTGAACAGGAATCCGAACGCGAAGCGTCTTTCGCGACGGACGAGTGCCGGCGTGATGAACGACCAGATTTGCCAGAGCCAGATGGGGCTCGACGCGACGATACCGACGGTCATCGCGATCGCAATCTTGGTGTCGAACGCCTCCGAAATCGAGGTGTAGTTGATCTGGGCGATACGGCCACTGTCGTTCGCGACATCCATGAGGGGTGCGGCCAGCAACGACCACACGTAATCCGCGACAAAGAATCCACCGACGGATGCGGCGGCGATCGCCAGTGCCGCCTTGACGAGCCGACCTCGAAACTCGACGAGATGCTGGCCGAGGGACATGCGCCTCTCGGAGTTTCGAGCCATTGTTACTTAGACGGCGTCTTCTTCGAGTCGTCGTCCTTGGGGGACGTCATCTCGTTCCGGAAAATCTTTAACGACTCGGCGAGGCTTTTCGCGAGACCGGGGAGCTTGGGCGCTCCGAAGACGAGAAGAATGACGACGAGAAGGATGAGGAAGTGCCATCCGTTGAGGTTGCCGAGCATGCTGAACTCCTTGCGTTGTGGTGACAGTCTATCGCTGGCTAGACGTTTTTGGCGTACGCATCGAGAGCGTTACGTGCGAAGCCGGCCACGGCCGAGCGCACATCCTTTGGCCCTTCGACAACGGCGATGCCCGAGAGAACGCTGATCATGCGAATGGCTGTTCCCTCGTGCGAGAACGGGAGGGTCAGGCGCTTGCGCCCACCGGTTTCGATTTGCTTGACTCCGGGGCGCAGATACGAGGCGATGAGCGGCAACGACTCGGGGTCGATGACGATGTCGACGAGAAGGTCGTCCTCGCTTTCGCTGAACAGGGATGACGTGAGCGTCAGGGCGTCGATTGACCTCGGTTCGATGGGAGTCTCGAGCAATTCGAGGTCTTCCATGCTGTCGAGGTTGAACGTGCGGACGTCGTCGCGCAGCAGGCAGTAACCCTTGAGGTAACGTTGCCCGCCATCGACGTCCTGGCGGTACGGGTCGACCTCGCGCACCTCGCGTTCACCGCGGTTGCTGGTGTAGGTGAAACGAACGCGCACACCCTTTTCGATCGCGTCCTGGATGTGGTTCGCGCGAGGGTTGTCCGCGTCGATTTCGACGGCAAAGGCGTCTGTGACCTGGTTCGAATCGCTGCCACGCAACTTGGTGACCAATCCGTCGAACTCGGGAATCCGTCGGTAGTGCGGGTGCGCCTTGAGAAGTTCGAGACCTGCGAGGAACACCGCGCGCTGTTTTGCGCTGAACGGAGCGGGGACGTGCATGACTTCGGCGACGGTGAGGATGATGACTTCGTTCTCTTCGAACTCTGCCCAGTCGATGTTGAAGAGTTCGGTGTTGAAGTTGTAGCGCGCCTCGTTCGCCCCACCGTCACAGGCGATGGTTTCGACCGCGTCGGTGACCTTCGCCGGCGTCGTGCCGAATTGTTTGGCAACCTCGGCGACGCTGACGGATTCGCGCAACAGAACGAACGGCACGATGGCGAGGAACAGGTTGAGGCGGTCGCGAGCGCTATCGCCGGTTGGTCTAGGCATGGTCGTTCGCCAGCCTTTCGAGTCGTGCGATGACGGCGTCACGTAACGACAACGGTGACAACACGATCGCTTCGGCGCCGTATTCGCAGAGCTCGTCAGCAAGGACCGCTTCGTCCAAATAGTGAATCGTGTAGGTGTCGCCGTCAATCGTGGTGCTGCGACGGTTCGCGAGGGCAACCGACGCTTTCGTGCCAGGAGTCACGCGAATCGTGGCCTCGAGGGAATCCCAGAGTTTGTTAAGGTGTTCCACGAAGAGTCCAGCAGCACGTGTGTCCGGTTTCTGTGCGGGCGTGGCCTGCGAAACGGGCGACACTTTGCCCACTATGCGACGCAACAGAAAGGTTCGTTCAGCCGCGCGGTCGTGATCGAACGCGAGCAGGTGCCAGCGCCCATCGTAGTTAACAGCCGAGAGCGGCGTGACGGTTCGGACCTCGTACTTCGCCTGGCCGGGTTTGAGGTACGGGAAGCGAACGACTTGGTTCTTGGTGATCGCCTCTGCGACCTTCGGATATGCGGCATCGTGAGTATCGATGCGTGGCGCGAGATTGGCCGCTGCGGAATCGACGCCATCGGCCGCCAACAATTTGAGTCGAGCCTCGCTCGCTTCGACCGAGTGTGCGCTTTCGCTCCAGACGGCGCTCGCCGCGGTCAACAGGGACAGCTCGGCGGCACTGAACGAGAACGTGTATTCGTCCGACGGAATGAAATACACCGCGTCAGCGGGGTTCTCTGGTTCCGACGTTTTCAGCGGGATGCCCATCGACTTGAGTTCTTCTTTGTCGCGTTCGAACTTTTTGTTCAGTGAGTCGGTTGCACCGTTTTCACCGAACTCGTCGCGGTAACCACGAACGTTCTTGAAAATGTCGGCTTTGGACATTCCGCGGTCGGATGGAAGAAGCGCGAGGAGAAGACAGAAGAGTCGCTCTTCTGCCGAAACCGCCGCGTCGAATTTGTCCACCACACCGCAACTCTAATTGGCGAAGGTGGCTAAATCGTGAATTTTCCTTGTGGGCGAAATTAAGTGGTGCCGAGAATGTCGATCACGAAAATCAACGTCGCGTTGGCGGGGATGCTCGACGGTTCCCGACCGGCCGGATAGCCCTCCGACGGTGGAATCACAACCAGTACACGGGATCCGACGGTCTGTCCGATCAGCGCCTTGGCAAAGCCCGGCACGACGCCAACGCCGGCGTTGTCGACGAAGGACTGGGCAACCAGGTCGGCCGGTGAGTTCGCGTCCCACGAGGAATCGAAAACTGCGCCACCCCAGATAACCCCGGTGTAGTGCGCGACGACCGTCTGGCCTTCGGAAATCACCGGTCCGTCACCTTTGGTCAAAGTCGAGATACGCAATTCG
>JBIIBI010000079.1:0-4736 GCA_044239485.1 Microbacteriaceae bacterium
GCCAGCCGATGATGGTCTTGAGGATTATCAGTGTCGGTTTGGACGTCTCGGCCTTACCCGCCTCGATTGCCGCGTACAACGCTGGCACGTCTTCGACGTAACCCTTCGGAGTGCGCCAGGACACCTCGCGAACGTCCCAGCCGTAGGCGCGATAGCGGGCGGCAACGTCCTCGCTGTAGGCAATGTTGGTGTCATCTTCAATCGAAATCTGGTTCGAGTCATAAATCACAACGAGGTTTCCCAGTTGCTGGTGACCAGCCAGCGATGATGCCTCGGCGGTGACACCCTCTTGCATGTCGCCGTCGCCGCAAATGACATAGGTGTGGTGATCGAACGGTGACGCCCCTGAACCGGCGTTCGGGTCAAACAAACCACGTTCAAACCGCTGCGCGTAGGCCATGCCGACCGCCGACGCGAGCCCCTGACCGAGTGGGCCGGTCGTGATCTCGACACCCTTCGTGTGGCCGAACTCTGGATGGCCGGGGGTGCGTGATCCCCACGTGCGAAAAGCCTT
Organism: Microbacteriaceae bacterium; assembly: GCA_044239485.1. Taxonomy (GTDB): domain Bacteria; phylum Actinomycetota; class Actinomycetes; order Actinomycetales; family Microbacteriaceae; genus MWH-TA3. The sequence continues at coordinate 515 of JBIIBI010000079.1, forward strand.
AAGGTCGTCGAGTTCGAGCCCGAAACCACCGAGGAACAGTTGCGTGTACTGGGTGAGCGACGAGTGCCCGATTGACAGAACAAATCGGTCGCGACCGAGCCAGTTCGTGTCCGCCGGGTCGTGGCGCATGACCTTTTGGTAGAGCAGATAGGCGACCGGAGCCATCGACATTGCCGTGCCGGGGTGCCCGTTTCCGACCTTTTCCACCGCGTCCACCGCGAGGAGTCGTGCTGTGTCAACAGCTTTCGCGTCGAGTTCGGTCCAGTTCAGTGTGGTCATCAACTTTCCAATCTCAAACGAGGGCTCCGCGCCTCGCTGCAACCCTCGGTGACGTCAATGGCACACGTTTAGGCGCGCGGTGCTGGTGCGGTAAGTCTAGCGGGAAACGCCCCTGTCAGGCAGAGAATAGACTGGACACGTGGCCACCTCGACCCCTTCCCGTTCCACACGAGGGTCGTCTGTAATCTCACCGGCGCTACGTCGAATCAGCGCCTACGTCGCGCTCATGAAGCCTCGCGTGATCGAACTTCTTCTCGTCACCACCGCTCCCGTGATGGTGCTGGCGGCACGAGGAATTCCCGACGTGTGGCTCATCCTCGGAACGCTCGCTGGCGGTGCGTTGAGCGCCGGGTCGGCGAACGCATTCAACATGTACATCGATCGCGACATCGACACGCTCATGGCGCGAACGAAAGGCCGTCCGATTGTCACGGGAGAAATCACTCCAGCTAAAGCTCTGACGTTCGCTTTCGTGATCGGAGCCGGATCTCTCGTTGTGTTGACGTTCGTGGCCAACCTTCTCGCTGCGGCACTGTCGTTGGCCGCAATTCTGTTCTACGTTTTCGTGTACACACTGCTGCTGAAGCGCCGCACCGAACAAAACATTGTCTGGGGTGGAATCGCGGGCTGTTTCCCGGTGTTGATCGGATGGGCTGCCGTGACCGGCGAACTCTCGCTCACACCCTGGGTACTCTTCATCGTCGTTTTCCTGTGGACACCAGCGCACTACTGGCCACTCAGCCTGCGTTATGCCGACGATTACGCGGCCGCGTCGGTACCGATGCTTAGTGTCGTTCGCTCGAAGGCCGCAGTGGGTCTCCAGGTGATTTTGTACGCGTGGGCGACCGTCGTGGCATCGCTCGTCCTGATCCCGGTTGCTCCGATGGGACTCATCTACGTCGTCGTCGCCGTGCTTGCCGGTGGTTGGTTCATCGTCGAAACCCACTTTTTGTATAGCCGCTCACTTGCTGGGCGGGACTCGAACGCGATGCGTGTTTTCCACGCGAGTAATACCTACTTGACGGCTCTCTTCGTCGCGGTCGCGATTGACCCGCTCCTCGCGCTCCGGTAGACCGCCGACGTCACCAGGCACGTGACCACCATTGCCGCGAGGACATGGATACCAACGAGTTCAACCGGTAGTCCGGTCCGCGCCTGAATCAGACCAATCACAATCTGAAAAGCGAATCCCGCGGCCAGAATAACCCACGACCGTCGGGCAAGACCCGTCGATCGAATGATTGCGAGCACGACGAGCGCGACCGACGCATACGCGAACCACGCGTGAAAGTGCTGCAGAATCTCGGAGTTGAGCCCGTTACGGGGCGCATTAGCGTCACCCGCGTGTGGTCCCGAACCGGTCGTCAACACACCGAGCACAATTCCAGAGGCGGTGACAACGCCGACCAGCCACGCCAGGAACGGAATCGACCGGACATCGGCTACACGGTCGCCGTCACGCACACGGAGGACAATCAGCATCGCCACCACGGTTGCGGCGACCGACACGATGAAGTGCAGTCCCACGACATACGGATTGAGCTGCATCCACACGCTTACCCCGCCAATCACGGCCTGCACGGGCACCACGACGAGTAGGCCGACTCCCATCCACCACAGGTCACGGCGTTGCTTCCTCATCCGCCAGAACACAACCAGAACGGCCACGGCGATAACGAGAAGCGCGATGGTGAGAAGCCGATTCCCGAACTCGATCACTCCGTGAATTCCCATTTCGGGTGTGTTCACGAGTGAATCGTCGGTACACAACGGCCAAGTCGGACAACCCAGACCCGACGCGGTCAACCGAACAAACGCTCCCGTGACGGCGATTCCCGATTGAGCGATAAGAGACAGCCACACGACAATTCGAACGAAACGGTCCTGCAAAGAGGTCGGAAAGGGGAAGCGCATTGATGCCTAACGGGTAGGATGGGAAAGCGAGCTCGGCGGTTTCTAGTCTATGTTCGCACCGCACGTCGTGCGGTTCGTCGGCACGATGAACGTGTTGTAGACGAGAAAGGAAATCAATCATGGGCGACATCATTGTTGACCGACCCGAACTGGATGGACTCGGGCAGTACGAGTTCGGATGGCACGACTCCGATTCGGCCGGAGCCAGCGCCAAGCGCGGCATCAACGCCGACGTTGTCAAGGACATTTCGGCTCGAAAGAACGAGCCAGAGTGGATGCTCGAGCGTCGCCTCAAGGCTCTCGAACTTTTCTACACGAAGCCGATGCCGAACTGGGGCGCAGATCTTTCGGGGATCGATTTTGACAACATCAAATATTTCGTCAAGTCGACCGAGCGCCAGGCGCAATCGTGGGAAGACCTTCCGGAAGACATCCGCAAAACCTATGAGCGCCTTGGGATTCCCGAGGCAGAGCGTCAGCGCCTCGTCGCCGGCGTCGCTGCTCAGTACGAGTCCGAGGTTGTTTACCACCAGATCCGCGAAGACCTCGAACAGCAGGGCGTGCTGTTCCTCGACACCGACACCGCACTTCGCGAACACCCTGAAATTTTCAAAGAGTATTTCGGCACGATTATCCCGAGTGGCGATAACAAATTCGCCGCACTGAACACGGCCGTCTGGTCGGGGGGCTCGTTCGTTTACGTCCCCAAGGGCGTTCACGTCGAAATCCCGTTGCAGGCGTACTTCCGAATCAACACCGAGAACATGGGCCAGTTCGAACGAACCCTGATCATCGCGGACGAGGACTCGTACATCCACTACATCGAGGGCTGCACCGCGCCAATCTACAAGTCTGATTCCCTCCACTCGGCCGTCGTCGAAATCGTCGTCAAAAAGGGCGCGCGGGTTCGTTACACGACCATCCAAAACTGGTCGACCAACGTCTACAACCTCGTCACCAAGCGTGCCATCGCCCACGAACGCGCAACGATGGAATGGGTCGACGGCAACATCGGCTCGAAGGTCACGATGAAGTATCCGTCGATTTTCCTCGTGGGGGAGCACGCGAAGGGCGAAACCCTTTCGGTCGCGTTCGCCGGCCCCGGACAGCACCAAGACGCGGGTGCCAAGATGATTCACCTTGCACCGAACACCACGTCATCGATCATCTCGAAGTCGATCGCTCGTGGCGGAGGTCGCGCTGGTTACCGCGGCGAGGTTCGAATGGGCGAGAGGGCTCACCACTCAGCGAACACCGTTCGTTGTGACGCTCTTCTTGTCGACACGATCTCGCGAAGCGACACCTATCCGGCCATCGACATTCGCGTCGACGACGTGCACCTCGGTCACGAAGCGACCGTCTCACGGGTCAGCGAAGAACAGTTGTTCTACCTGCAGTCGCGTGGAATGCCAGAAGACGAAGCAATGGCGATGATTGTCCGCGGATTCATTGAGCCCATCGCGCGCGAACTGCCGATGGAATACGCGCTCGAACTCAACAAGCTCATCGAAATGAACATGGAAGGTTCAGTCGGCTAATGACGGAAACCTCGACTAGTCCTTCCGTGGCGCCCGAATGGTCGGATACGCCCGTTCAAACCCGCAACGAGCGATTCGCGTCGATAGATCCAGAGGATTTTCCCGCGATTTCGGCACGACAACTCGAATGGCGACTCAGTCCGATCGATGCACTCGGCGCTCTGACCGACGGCGTATTGGACGGCGGGCACTACACAGTTACGGTGACCGGCGCGACTCACGAGTGGCTACCGATGGCCTCAATCGCCGGAAACGCTGGGCTGCCAGAAGATCGCATTTCGGCTCGCGCCTGGTCTATGACCGACGACGCCCTGCATGTACTCGTCGACGGAGAGGGCGACCCGGTTGTCATTCATCGCAACATCGATGGTGTTCGTGCCGCTCATCTCGTGCTCGAGTTCACCGCCAACACGCACCGTTCGGTAATCATCGAAAACCACGGCACCGCCGCGTTGGCCGAGAACGTCGAAATCATCGCTCACGACGGTTCG